>JANQHO010000166.1 GCA_028277105.1 Owenweeksia sp.
CCGCTTAAGAGGTGAAATGAAATTTGCCAGCAGTGATCATTTACGTCAACAACTTCGCCAGGATGAGAAACAAACCCGCAAGATTTTGGGTATTGCTTAGTTTTTTTCTCTGTAACTCTTGTCTTTTTGGACAGGAGTACAAAAATTTGGAAAAAGCTTTGCGGGAGCCTGAAAAGGTTAAAACGCTGGTTTTAAAAAAGGATCATTTAAAAGAGGTGCCCCGGGAAATTCTGCAACTGGTTAATTTACGGGAGCTGGATCTGACTAAAAATGATATTGAGTCTTTCCCGCTTTTTTTAAGCTCGTTAGATTCCCTTAAAGTCCTGAAATTAGCCCGTAATCCGATTGATTCCATTCCCGAAGGGATCAAAATGTTTACCCACCTGGAGGTGTTGGATTGCTGGGATTGTGATATTGAATACATCAGCCTGGAAATTGTACAGCTCAAAGAACTGGAACACCTGGATCTGCGCAATATTTACCTTAAATCCAAAGAGTTGGAATGGATAGCCGAGGCTTTGCCGCAGCTCAAGCTGCAAAGTACTTATGGGTGTGATTGCGATTAATTGGTCTTAAAGAATACGCTTTCTGTTTAATACAATCTCATATTTATTTGGTATCGCAAAGCAGATGTCTCACGTTGTTCGACATTACCTAATCTGGTATATTAAATTTTTAGATAGTCATTCCGAACGCTGTGAGGAATCCATCTAAATACAATCCTTTTTGTAAATTCCAAGTAGTATGCAGCGAGAATACTTTGTTTATATACTGACAAACTTCACCAAAACTGTTCTTTATACTGGAATTACCAACAATTTGATCCAACGCATAAAAGAGCATTATCTAAATGCTAAAACCGGAAAAAACTTTACAGGAAAGTATAAATGCTACTATCTCTTACATTTTGAAAAATTTGAAAGGCCTGATATTGCAATTGATAGAGAAAAAACAATAAAAGGCTGGCGCAGGTCTAAAAAAGAAGATTTAATAAACAGCACCAATCCTAACTGGGTATTTCTAAATTCAGAAATAATGGATTGGCCTCCAACCGAAGTTTGCAGGAGAATATAGATGCTTCACTACGTTTAGCATAGCTATACAGTAGCCATTCCAAATGAAATGAGGAATCTACAACCCTGAAAGCTAGATGTCTCGCTTTGCTCGACATGACTGCTTTGAAGTATTGTTATCGTTTATACCCAAACCGTTTGAGCTGATCTTCGCTCTGCCGCCAATTTTTGCGCACCTTGATGTGCAGGTCTAAAAAAATCTTTTTCTTAAAAAAGCCCTCCAGCCTTTTACGGGCATCCATCCCCGTTCTTTTGATCATCTTACCCTGGTGGCCGATAATAATTCCTTTTTGGGTTTCGCGCTCCACAAAAATTATTGCCCGTATTCGGATGATATCTTTCTCTTCTTTAAACTCTTCTACTTCTACTTCTACCGAATAGGGAATTTCTTTTTTGTAATTGTTCAGGATCTGCTCTCTAACCATCTCCGAAACAAAGAAACGTTCGGTGCGGTCACTTAAAGACTCTTTATCAAAGTAGGGAGGCGATTGGGGTAAAAGCTCTACTACACGGTTTAGCACATTATCTGTATTGAAGTTGTTAAGAGCGGAAAGGGGAAATATTTCGGCTTTGGGAAATTGCTGTTGCCAGTATTCATAGAGCTCATTAACCTGTTCCTGGTTAGAGAGGTCAATTTTGTTGATCAGTACTAAGAGGGGTACTTCTAATTGGCGGATGCGCTCCATCATGTCCTCGTCTTTCAATTGCTTTTCACCCGGCTCTGTCATGTAAAGTACTACATCGGCATCTTCAAAGGAGGAACGCACAAACTCCATCATACTCTCTTGCAGGGCGTAGGCAGGTTTTATCACTCCGGGAGTATCCGAGAATACAATTTGATAATCTTCGGCATTGAGCAGCCCGAGTATACGGTGGCGCGTGGTCTGGGCTTTGGGGGTGGCAATGGATAATTGCTCTCCTAAAAAGGCATTCATCAGGGTGGACTTACCTACGTTGGGATTGCCAATTATATTTACATATCCGGCTTTATGGGCCATACAGTTTAAAATTGAGAGTTATACCTTGTTTTATTTGACCTGCCAATTCCCTGAAATTGCCGATCTCTTCTTTTTCGATCAGCTCGCGGGGAAATGTTACCCGGGCATCTATACAAAAAGTATGCTCATCCACTTTTTGTATGGTGTAGTGCATCTCTCCTACTCCGGGTACAGTAAAGGTATGGTCTTTATTTTTTCCCATTAATTCCAGTTCACTTTGGGAATGTATGGTAAACTCATAGTGAAACTGATAGGGAAAGGGCAACATAAAACAACGGTCGTAAATACGGTTATTATAAAGTAGAGCATCTTCAAAACTGAGGTTTACGGTCCACAAACTGTCATTCTCAACCCGGGTTATAGTGCGCTCTGAGTGGCTTTCTTTCAGATCATCTTCCGTAGCCTTAACGAGCCAACTGCGGTCGCTGGTAGCAGGTAAACCAACATCATTCAGCAAATAATGATGAAAAAGGGGATGCTGAAAACCCCCGGTAAAATAGTAGCGGTAATTTCTCCTAAGGCGATTGTATTTGCGATCCAGGAAAAAATCATCTTTCTTATACACTTCGTTTCCCATGCCTGTCAAGCTTGAAAAGTTAAAGGTGCTCAATTTTTCTTGCCGGGGCCATATCATTAAAGCGGTGCTGTTTTCAAGATCGTAGGGCAATTGGTCAACTTCCATAAACCTCAGCCAGTAGTAACCAGGAAAAACAAAGTGTAATTTTCCCTTTTTATCGGTAAAGGCTATTGCTATGGCATCGATCTGATTTTGGGAGATAAAATCCAGCATTATTGGCCCTCTTTTTTTGGATTTCACCAAAAGTATGTAGTAGTCTATGCCTGCTCTTTTAAAATATTCAGTGTAAAAAGACATCAGTAGAGTATAACGTATGGGCATCACTGAATCAATACTATTTTCTCTTAAGCTTAAAACAACTTTACTGATGCGGTCATGAATATATTCTACCTCTTCCACCACATTGGTATAGCGGCTTCTTTGTTCAGCCAGCTTATAAAGATCCTGCTGCATATTGTACAGCGGCCGGAAGGATTCATCTTTATGAATAAAAAAAGAACCCATGGCGTCATTTAATCTTAAAAAACTATTGCGGTCGCGGTAATACCGATTGGGAATAATAAAGGAGCCGAGGGAGATGTTATGATTGAGATAAGAGCTCAACAAATTATTGTGATAGCGGTAATTTTCTAAGGGGCCATTGTAGATCAAGGCATCAGCCAAACTAAACCAATTATCCTGATATTCCCGGTCATAGCGGTACACCTTATCTTCATAATCTACGGTTACGTAGGGTGTTTCCAGAAAATCACAGTTCAGATAAGAGTTACTGGCCACCGCAGGGACATCCTCCAGCTTGAAGCGGTAACGGGCCACGCCTAATTCTTCTGCTTTATTTATCTGTATGGAGCTATCACTTACAGCATAGGTAAAAGGATCACTCGTAGTTATTTGAAGCTGGACTTCTGAATGATCTACCGGAAGCTGTTCGTGAAAAAAGATGTATTGTGGGACGGGTTCACCTTCTGTTTTATAATAAAAATCCAGGATAGAACCCTCTTCCAGAAAAGGTACTTTAAAACGCAAACCTACCAGTTCACCATCACCGGTAAAAATAGAGTCAGTAATATAGTCAGGTATACGCTCGCTTTTGCCTTCATACAGCAACAACCGATCTTTCCATATTCTGAAATCGATGCTGGTAATGATGTTAGTCGGTCCGAACGAAATTTGCAAAAACTGATGCTTTTCAATACTGGCTTTGTCGGGAAATTGCATCCTTCTAAACTCTTCTTTTATTTCCCCGGAATAACCACTGTAGGTATTGAAGAACTCGTACCGGGTAGTCTTTTGAGTAATTACCGGCTTATCAAACTCCCATTGCCAAAGGGGAAACCGTTGTGGAACTATTTCCGAATCCCAGTCGGTATTTTTATAGTTGATCTGCTGCCCTAAACAACAGACAGGAATTAGAAAAAAGAGGTGAATTAGAAACTGAATGGGCCTCATAAGAGTTGGACTTACAAATATAATAATGGCAGCCCGACCAACTTGCCAAGAACCAAAATATTCTTATATTTGCCGACCCAAACATCGCGGGGTGGAGCAGTTGGTAGCTCGTTGGGCTCATAACCCAAAGGTCGCAGGTTCGAGTCCTGCCCCCGCTACTAGTATTCACTCTAAACTTTTGAACAGTTTCAGGGTAAATTGCTGATAATCACCTTCAGAAATCACTTTATTGTAGTGATTTCTGAAGGTTTTCTTTTTTATTGGTATAAGTTCGACTTGTCCTGTCAACGAACTGGACAGGAATCGAACCTTATTAAGTATCTGACCTGAAGACTTTTAAAAGTAAACAAAATATCAGGTTTGCCATTTAAGTCACCAATTGGTACAAATTCCTCAGAAAAGCGATGCAATGTGATAAATCTTCCAGGCTAAGTAGCCGACCGTGCTGCTTTTCGCTCTGCCAAATCTTCTTAAAATATGGGTCTTCAAGTTCTTCTAGTTTGGCTGGGTTTGAATTTGTTGATTTAGCTTTCTCTTCTCCTCTTACATTAAAAATTATGCGCGTAGCTGTATTGATTACTTCATGAAAGTTTCCCATTTCAAATACCGCCCTGGGTCGCAACAGCAGGGCAACGATCTTTTGACGCGTTATAAAATCAGTTTTTTGATAAAGCTTACTCAAGTGTAATAACACCCGGACTTTTTTGCTGATTTTGTTTTTGCTTTTTACTTGTTTCTCAGTAAGCTCTCTCAGTTCATGGCTTAGTTGCTTTATTCTTTCCTTGCAGCCTGATTTAATGAGCAGGTAGTCTTCAGGTTCAATCTCTCCCTGATGGAGCAAATCTCTTGCTTTTATATTGCGTGTGATCAGGTTTTCTATGCCTTTGGAAATACGGGTATGCTCCGATTGTTGCTTGTTAAGTAGGGATAAGTGGTTTTCTTCTATGATGCTTTTAAAGACTTCCTTGTAGACTCTTCCCGGATGTAGCTCGCTGAGGCTGTCAAGAAAGTATTGATTTAATGTGTCTGCTCTTACCCGGTAACCGCATGGAGAGTGGCAATGATAATAGAAATACCTTTTTCCTAATCTGCTTAAAGAACCACTACCTGTGAGCTTATGGTTACAAAGCGGGCAATATAGAAAGCCACGTAAGGGAAGTTCTGCTCTGGGTTTACGGACGGGCTTTTTAATAGCCCGATTGTTAAGGACTTCCTGTACTTGTTGATACAGATGATCTGAAATAAGGGCTTTGTGTTTCCCTTTGATTAGACGGGCTTGCCTTTTTTCAAAGGGAGGAATATAGATCTTTCCACAGTATACAGGATTACGCAATATGCCATAGAAGTTACTGCGGCTGCATCTAAAACCCCAGGAAGTAGTGAGTTGATGAATGACATTAGTGTTCAAATGATTCTCTGCTACTAACTCAAAAGCTTTTTTGATCCAGGTGGCTTCCGGTTCTTTTCGAGCTATATACTTTTCACCCTGCGGAGAACATAGGTTGATATACCCCAAAGGTGCTGGCCCCATCCATCTGCCTTCCTGCCGGGCTTTATACATTCCCTGTTTTACATTGAGTGACCTTCGATCATTTTCCACTTCAGAAGTAGCCAGGTATAGGGCTAGCATGATCTTGTTTTCCGGTATCGAAAAGTCCAGCGGTTGATCGATCGCCCGTGGTTCAATACCCCACAAACGTAACTTATCAATCATGACAAAGGCATCCATAATATTCCGGCTAAAGCGGTCCCAACGGGTAAAAAGAAGAAGATCGGGGCGTTGCTTCCCAAACTTTCTCCAGCGTTTCATTAAGGTTGACCAGGCCGGGCGATTAAAAGATTTGGCAGTATAATCCTCTTTAATGATCTGCCAAACCTCGATACCAAAGGAGCGGCAATAAGCTACCAGGCGGTCTTCTTGGCTATGTTGGGAATAGCCCCGGATGGCCTGCTCATCTGTGCTAACCCGTATGTAAAGATCAGCGGTGGGCATAACAAAATGATGTTTATTAAAGATAAAAATTTAAGAGAATCTATACTTGTTAAAATAACGTGTATGCTTTTACAAAAAGTAAAGCATACAAATTATTATCCAGATATCCTTTCATAGTAAGTTTGTAAGATATCCAAAAAGCAGGTCAAATAGCACTAAGAATACATCATCCCTTGATGATATAAACCCATTGAAAATAGCTGTCTTCAAGATGACCTTTCACATTACTGTTGAAATCTAGATTAAAAAACTATTTTAGACAGCTTATTAGAATTTCTGAAAAATTGCTATAAATGTCTATGAACAGAAAACTGAGCTGTTTTTTAAGTTACCCCCATTCCGACCGTCACTTTGTGAAGGATGTACTAATGCCCATCCTAAAGGAAAAAAATTTCGAAGTATGGTTGGACAACAATAGTATTAATGCCGGTTCCAGTGTATATGAGAATGTTATTAAGGGTATTCGTCAAGCCGATGTGATCATTGCGATATATAGTCACAGGAGCACTTGGTTTGCCTTTGAATTAGGAGCAGCTATTGCCCAGGATAAACCTATCGTTGGTATTTTAACAAAAAATCGCCCCCGGCCTTCCCGCTTTTTACCTATTGACTATATCTATTACGTTGAAACCGAACAAGAAATGTTCAGAGAGCACCTGGAGATTTCCTTATCATCCTTGGCCAATAGCCTTATAGATGCCCAACAATTACGTTTTTATCCCAATCAAAAACTTATTGGTATCAAGGCTGGAACTGACCGACCTGATTTTCAGAACGAATTACGCTTTACTTCCGAGTTGATCGGTCTACTCAAACAAGTCACCCGCTCCGAATCCATCCAACTCGTAAATACTTCCAAAGGATCCTTTAAGAGCCTGATATCTCTCGACCTGAAATCTTGGGCTGAACTGGCTGAAAAAGTATTCTTTTTCATTCCTGAACTGAAAAAGAGAAAATCAGAACGACTGAAGATTGATGCTGAAGTTGGAAAGTTACGAGCTGATACCCTCGATACCTTAGCAGATATTAGGAGAAAAGATTCGGCTCATGAAATGCAGGAAAAGATAGATGAGCTGGAATATGCCGAACGTATGATCGAATTAATTTTTAAATTCCAACGATTGGGTGTCGAGGTACAGTTTGCTGATGAACTGTATGTAACGGTTAATGAAAAGGGTATTATGGAATTTAAGCTACCCCGTCTGTTAAAGGATAATGACTTTTAAAACAGAGTTGCTATGACTTACTCTCATTCCTCTACACAGTGCTGCCTAGAGAAATAAAGGTATAAAGGTATTTAGTTTTTCGCCTTACTCAATTTTTTGCCGCTGTAAGTGAAGGTATAGAGAAAGGGGTCATGCTCCTTTTCAGATACCTCTATAATCCTGGGCCAAACCCGCAACACCGTCATAGCAAATTCAAAGAGGTCTGGTTTCGTTACATTTCCGGCTTTACAGGCAATCACCTTGTAGCCCTCTTCATAATGCTTAAGGATCGGTATTTCCAGACCCCTCTTTTGTTCATTAACCATAAGCAGCAGTGCTTTTCCAGATTCGGCAGAAGGGATTTCCTGGTCTATCCAATGAATAATCTGGTATTGCTTTTTTCTTTGTAAGTTGTGGATGCTGATCAGTGCATCCACCAACTTTTTCGGGAAATTTATGTCGATATAGATCTCTAAGGCACTCATGAGGTATACGCAAGGGCTGCATCAATTTCTTCCTGACTAATGCTATAATTTTCAAGCAGGTCATTTACTGAACCGGGGCCATCGTAAAACTTCATAATGGTTTCTACGCGTATGCCCCTGTGGTCTTTGAAGGAGGGTTTACCTCCAGCAATGGCCGGGTCGATGACGATTTTTCTTTTCCCTTTTTTAGGAAAAAGTCGTTGCGCAATCCCAGAGGAATCAAACTCAATAACCTCGAAGAAATCGGTAATCAAGGTGAGGTTAAGCTGGCTGGACCCGTCTAAGGTAACATGTCCTTCAAGGAAGTCATAGATCAATACCTTACCTGCCTTATGTAAGTTTTTGGTTACGTTATTAGTAGCAAAGGGGTAAGGTTTTCCGGTTTTTTCTCCCAGATCATTCCTGGCCTCAAAAATTTTGCGAATGCTCATTTTATTTTCCAGGAGCGTACCGATCACCACAAGCTCCACCAGCCCATGGAAGCTGATCCTGCGCTGGTCTATATCGCGCTGCGCAGGGTCATCCAGGCCTTCGTAATTGGCCTGAGCCAGTTTGAGAAACCACCTGCGAACGGTCTCGTAGGGCCGTTCAATGATGTCGGCTGCATCCCTGATGGTATAAATGCCTTCGTCTAATCCAAATGGTCGCATAGTATCTTCTATTGGCAGCGGTAAGGAGCCGGGAACAATCCGGGTTTCTTTCGCTGGGGTTGCTGTTTTTTTCTTTTTGGTCTTATCATATAACGCTAGTACCTCTTCAGGTACTTCTATGCCTTTTTGCACATAAAATGCCTTCGCATCTTTTTCCTTGTGCAGCCCTTGTTTGATCTCTTCCTCATACCTTTCATGGTTAAGCAGGAGTAGTCTTTTCAGTACTTCTTTGCGTGCTTCGGGGCTGATGGTGTAGCGGATATTGTCTTTTTCCGGCAGGTAATCCACTTCGTAAAAGTCGTGCGCCAGGTCAATGGCTGGACCCCACTTTTCTGAATCTTTATGCCAGTCATAGGCCGTTAATACTGCCTCATCTAAGAGAGTCTGAAGCTTTCTTAAGTCGAAAATCTTTAGAACGGTTTCATAATACTTAATTTCTGATTGTTCAAAGGTTGATAGTATATCAAAGAGTTTCCAAGATGCCACTCCATACATTTGAGTAAATACTTTCTTAGAAGTAATTTTTGGCTTTTTAGGTAATCTTTGCTCATGAAACAAATTCATTAAAGTTGTGATGCCAACGCTTAAATCATTTGCTAAAGTTTTTCTTACTTCATTCAATTCATTGCTTAAATCAATCAGTCTCGAGTCCTGTTTGGAAGGAAAGGGGAATGTATCTACACAATCTTTATTGGTATACCTTATGTCTCCTTTCATTGTAGAAGCATTTTTCCAAGCCCATTCCGTATGTAAAGAACTTTGAAGAACAGCGAGTTCTTCAATACTATCTCTTAAGATGATGGTATTGGCTACATCAATAACTTGTTTGCTGTCAAGTTTACTGTGCATTACATATTTGGAAACACGACAAGACACTATAACTGAGGAGCGATTCTCTAATAGTTTGTAGAGCATAGGGCGCTTTTCAGCGTGCTGCCACCAGTATTTCCGATAAACCTCTCTGTTATCCTTTTCTCGGATTGGCCTTACTTTTTTCTCCAAAAGCTCGATTATGTCTGGAAAATCTTTCGCAACAGGTCCTTTATAATTAGGAGGTGCAGAAACAACCACCTTGTCATTTTTAATTTTGGTGAGAATAGATTTTTTAAAGTCATTTTCAAGCCCTTCCCATTCTTGAATTGAATATCGATTCAAGGGCCAGTCTTTAAAACTCACAACCCATCTACTTGCTAATTGAGAAGGATTGCTGTTTACATCTCGACCAATCAGGTAAGGATAGATTACTTGGTCATATTCTTCATTTTTGTCAATCATAAATTTGACAATATCTTCATCCAGAATAAACCCCTTCCCTAGGATGATGGAGCCTTGAAAGCTTTTATTTTCATTTTCTTTTAAATAGAGTGGTGTTCCAAGATTTTCAGAATCATCTAAATAAGAGGTTATTTGCTCTACCTCGTTTTGATCTAGTATATACTTACCGTTCCAGTCACCTTTAAATATCGTGACCAAAGCTACTTCAACTGCAGCGAGACCTGGCCAACGCATGGATTTTACACCATGGTTGATTACTCCACTATTCTTTGAAATCTCAAGTAAACCACCAACTCTGGCATCACCTTGAGCGATTGTATTTGTTGAGATTAAAGATTGAAATCCACCCTCCTTAATTATTTGGAAAATCCTTCTAAAGAAATAGGTCACCAGATCTACACTGCCAATAGGGGTAAACTTGTATCTGATGTATTCGGCAAAAGCATGGCCAAAGGTTCCCGTCAGTTTCTGCCCTCCCAAAAACGGTGGATTCCCCAATATGCAGTCAAAACCACCTTTTTCAAATACTTCCGGGAACTCTAAGAACCAATGGAAAAAATGACGGTGGGCTCCTTCGGCTGTGGCTTTGGCGGTCATCGGGCCCGTCCATCCCTTGCGGCCACCCAGCATTTGTCGATACTCCAGGTCTGTGGTCAGGTATTGCTGGTACTCATCTGTCTTGGGGTAAAAGAACTGGGCGGTTTGCAGGTCGGCCATGGTTTTGAGAAAAAGGTAGCCCTGGCTGCCCAACCATTGTTGATAGGCTTTTCTTTTGGTTTCGATCTCCTTAGGTGTTTGTTCCGGCAGTGTTATCAGCCGGTCAAAGGCATCCAGTGCCTTTTGGTGTTCTTCCTTGATCTTTTCGTTATAGTCCGTGGTCAGTTGTTCCGCATCCTTTGTATTCCGGCTTTCGTGTTGTTTACGCTCTTCCCGGTTTCGTTTCAACCAGGCGGCAGCTATTTCTTTGTTGTCTCCGGGCAGGCGTTTAAAGGCTTCGTTGGGGATACCTTTTTCCAGTTCGTTTTTATGGGCAAGTCCCACAATGGCATTGCCACATTTGATGTGATGATCTAAAAAGTTGAGGGGTTGGCCAGGGCTATGCGCTTCGAGCCACAGGGCTACTTTGCAGAGTTCTACGGCCAGTGGGTTGAGATCTACTCCATAAATACAAGTTCGGATCACGTCCCGGGTAGCTTCCCGGATGGCGGTTGGAGTAGGCTGGTCTTCCCGGGTGCATACCCTCGCCAGTTCCAGGGCAATCCTCCTGGCGGCACTGAGCAGGATATGTCCGCTGCCGCAAGCGACATCGGCTACCCTTATGGAGAGGAGGGCTTCTTCCTGTGCCTGCATTTTGGTCAATGGCCTGGTGAGTTTAAGCCTCTTTTCTGGAGCCTGGATACAATCTTTTATGATGTAATCGAGCGAATGCTGTATAAGGGGTTTTACCAATTCTTCCGGGGTGTAATGGGAACCGGAAGAGGAGCGACCAGTGCCCTTGACAAAGGAGAATACCCAACGGTGGTTCACTTGCTCTACTTTTGGGTCATACTCCAGCAAGCCTTCATAAACAGAACCGAATTCTTCCACATCCAGGTCGGCATAATTTACACGCGACAGGTGGCCGTTTTCATTTTCAAAGGTGACCAGGTATTTCAGTACGGTCAGTACGGTTTCGTTATCCAGGTGCTGGTTGACCAGATCTCCCAGGGATGATGGGGAGAACAGGCCGGAACCGAGTGGCTGGATACCAAAGGTTTTGCCTACTGCATCGGATTCAAAAATGCGAAAAGTGACCAACAGCGATTGCCACAGGTCGGTTTTTCGCGGGTTCACGTAGATCGATTTTTGGACGAGGCGGGTAAGCCGGCCCACGCTGTAGAAACGGTAATAGATGTTCCTTTTTTTGGCAAGTGCCTCGTCTCTGGCTGCCGGATATATCAGGTTTCGCTCTTCGATCACCAGCAGGAATAAAATGCGGTAAACGAGCCGCAACAGGTACAGATAATAGTCAGCTGCCGATAACTCCTGGTCTTCCAAGCGCTGCCGCAGGGCTTCATTGGATCTGTGGTGGAGCAGGCCATTCGCCAAAAGTTTTAGTGACTCTTCCACAGCCCCGCTCAGCCGTTCACGTATGCGTGAGCCGGAAGCCAGGGCTTCCTGGTGGTAGTATTCGAGTATTGAGCTTTCACCTTCACCTTGACGCACGGGCATACGGGAAACATGAAGGGCGCGGAACAGGAGGGCAAACTCAGAGAACAGTTCTTCCTCCATCATGCGTTCCAGGTCAAATTCCAGGTAACTGAGGCGTGACAGCCGGGTGGCGTCTCTCAACAGCCTCAAAAACCGTCCGTTGGTCACCAGGGCGTAGAGGTTCTCGTTGTGGTTGAGGTATTCCTGTACCAGGGCATGAGGAGACAGACGAGCCCCACCTGTTTCTGCCCGTTTGTCCAGGGATTGATTAATCCCTTGTATGTGTACCGGGAATTGGTCACGATTCACCGCGCGGTGGCTGATGGCATAAGATCTTCCGTCAATGACTTCTGCCTTTGATTTTTCGAGCTCGTAACCTAATTCCTGCAAAAAGGGAATGACCCAACTCTGGCGAGTTTCCGTGGTGCCTGTGTCGCTGTCCTTCAGGCGGTTTCTGCGAATACTGAAGGCCTGCCAATGGGCGCGTACTGCACTCCAGGCCAGTCCTATTTCATCTCTTACAGATACAGCTTTTTCCAGGTTGAAGTCAGCATTGCCCTGGAACCTGATGTCTTCGATCCTGATCTTTTCGAGTATATCGCTCGAAAGTATGTTACCCTGTATGTTGATGGCACTGTATTGCATCTACAGGGCTTTAGGTTTGGGAATGAGTATATATACGCCCATTACATCCGGGGGCAATACGGGGGTGGCACGCTCGTATCGCCTGCCACCTACTAGTTTTTTAAAGCGTCCGTGGGCTTCCACCAGGTGTTCGGCCCGTGCTATGGCAAGCTCTACAAATTGTGGTTCTAATTCCTGAAAACGGATCATTTCCCTGGCTATGTCGGCCTCCTGCCGTTCCGGGGAAAGGTTGGTAAGTGACTGAGTTTCCAGCAAAAGGGGTTTGGCCTCAGCGTATTCCAGGGTTTGTGTTGTTCCACCTACAGCGCGATAGCCCCAAAGGTACATTTCCTCGGCTACTACTTCTCTTTTGGTTTGTACTTCTTTGATCACGTTGCGTACCCGGAACATGACGAGGGTGGTTTTTTGGCTTACCTGATCGGTTTGGATCTCCGAAGCCCTTGCAATGCGGTGAAACCCGGGGTGTCCTTCTACCGCCAGGGCTATTAGGAACTGGCAGAGTTGCTCTACAAAGGTGTGGTTGCGCCCTATATAGCGACAGCCTTTGGGGGTGGGCGACTCAAAGCTGATCCTGACGGTTTGCTTCCCTTCAAAATGGGCTTTTAAGTGGCCGGGGAGGTTTTGAGGATTGAGCAGAAATCCCTGCTGGTGCGGGGTAATGGAGGCTCCCAGATATTGTACTCCGTTCAGCACAAGGTTTTCCACGGTAGCCACATCGCCTATGGTTTCATCAATTTCTTCCAGATTTTTTTGAATGTCTTCAGGATCAACCGTTTCGTGGGCGAATATATTCCGTAGCCGGATGCCTTTCTCCCGGGCTTTCTCCAATTCATTGGATATTTTTTCTTCGGCAAAAAGCCGCAATTGCTCGTCCTGGTTTTCACCGGAACGGAAGAGGCGGTCTGCGGCTTCGGCCATGATCGAACGGTTTTCATCGCCTATGGTAATGGACACACCTATGGATTTTTGGATAGCCCTTACTTTGCGGATCAGTACGTCCAGCACAAATTTGTCCATAGGGTTGTCTTCTCCATAGAGCAGGTAGGTTTTGATCAAAGGCGCGTCCTGGCCATAGCGATCTACCCGGCCTTCTCTTTGTTCCAGCCGGTTGGGGTTCCAGGGCAGGTCGTAATGCAATACTGCGGTAAAGTATTCCTGCAGGTTAATGCCTTCACTTAAACAATCGGTGGCCACCAGTACACGTTGTTTACTTTCGCCCATCAGCAAAATGCGCTCTCTGCGTTCTTCATCGGTCAGTTCGGAGGTAATGGCCTGTACGTCAACTTTTGAGGGAAGGGCGGCTTTCAGGTGTTGCGCCAGGTAATGGGCGGTAGCTATGTATTTGCAAAACACTATGGGGTGAAAACCGGCCTTCAGCCATTTGTGTATCAGGTTTAAGGCGGTTTGAACTTTGGCATCGTTCTCAAGAGAGAGAAGCTTTTCCGCATGTGCCAGCATTTGTTTTAAGCGGAAGCTTTCTTCTGTTCTGAAGTCGATCTTTTCCAACAGGTCTAAACGGAAGGTATCGTCTGACTCTTCTACTTTTTCAAAGAGGGTGTTTTCGGTAGACGGAACCACCAGGTCTTCTGATTCGGGTTGGTGTATTTTCTCCTGTCGGTGCCTGAACATTTCTATGGCCATAGCGGGGCTTGACATTACGCCTCGCATCAATGAAATAGCGGCCCAAGAACGTATCATCCGTTGCTGCGATGGCTGATCTTCCGCAGAGGAAATGCCCCTGGCGAATTGGAGTACTTCCTGGTAAAAAGTTTGGTATTGTGGTGTGAGGCTGTACCCGATCTCTTTAGAGTCCCGGTCGGGAAAGGGTGTTTGCTGATTGAGCCACCTTTTGATGTTCTCGCGCTTCCGCTGAATAAAGTTTTTGGCAATCACAGCCCGCTTGCTACTGTCAATATGTTCAAAATCCAGTTGGGCAAATTCTTTTTTCAACAGGCCGAGAAGCGAAGTGAACTCACTGTCTTTGCCGCTGTGCGGGGTGGCGGTAAGCATCACCAAGTGTCTCTTTTCGTCCCGGGCTACATCGTGCAGCAGGGCAAATCTCTGTTGTTGTGATCTGGACTTTGACCCTTCGGGCAGGGCACAGGTATGTGCTTCGTCTACCACCACAAATTCGGGGCAATCAGATAAAAATATGTTTTTGCGCTTGTCGGACTTGATGTAGTCGATGGAGATAACCTGGAAGGGGAAATGATGAAAGATGCTCCGGTCGTCTGCTAATTTTCTTTCCAAATAGGCGGTGGTGCTGGTGCGGATGATCTCGGCCTCAATATCCAGTTTGTCTTTGAGTTCTGATTGCCACTGTTCACAAAGATGGGGTGGACAAATGATAGCAAACCGCCTGATCTCGCCTCTTTCCAGCAGTTCTTTAAGAATAATGAGGGCTTCGATGGTCTTTCCGATGCCTACATCATCGGCAATCATCAGGCGCACGGTTTTTTGCCTGAGGGCCATCACCAGGGGCACGATCTGGTAAGACCTTGGGCGAAAGGAGAGTTTGCCTATACACCTGAAAGGGCCGCTGGCGTTCCTGAACGAAAGCCTGCAAGCATCAAAGAGTATTTTGGCGGTTTCAAAGTCGCCTAAATCGGATGGTGCGGGTGGTTCAAAACGGGCTTCTCCTACCGTTTCTTCGGTAATGTTCAGTGGGAGGTATACGGCTGTGGTCTCTTCATCGGCACCGCCCAGGGGTTTGATCATCATGAGTTCGGGATCGTCAGAGGGCAACACCATCCAATCACGGTCTCTGTACCTGACCAGGCTCCCCGGTTTGTTTAGTGTAGCGGTTCCCATCTCATTTTACTTTATAAAAAATATCTTTCCTCCTTTGTACCAGTTCTTCCAGGCTTTCCCGGTAATGCCATTCCACAACATCGTACCCTGCTTCTCTCAGTAACTCCCGTTTGTGCGCGTCTTCTGTTTTTATGTGGTTTTGATCGTGTACGGAGCCATCGCAAAAGATCAGCACCGTTCCCGATGGGGTATTGTAGGTAAAATCCACACTAATGTAATAGTCTTTCATATTCACCTGTGCTTTATCGGGCAGGGCCAGACCTTCGTGGTAGAGGTATTCAAGTAATTTCAGCTCGGTAGCTGAGTTTTTATCGTAGGCACTGAGCAGGTAATCGTATTGCTGTTTCCTGTCTTTTGAGCCCCGTATCTTTTCAATTTCACAGTCCATCAATCTTTCCAGCGGCAGTTTTATTGAAAACCGATCGAGTATGTCGTGCTGCATTTGGTTGTAATAGGACAATAGGTCTTCGTAAGAAGCTTTGGGCAGCTTGGGCCGGGTATCTGTTTTTGTAGTGGGATTAAAGTGCATGGCTGCATAGGTGGCGGTAAACAATTCCTTCATTTTTACCGGGTTTTCTATGAGTTGAGACAGTATTCCCAAGCTGCCCTCTGAGGCTTCGTAAAGCATAATATTGGGGTGTTCGGGATCACCCATCACCCATACGCCTATCTCATTTTCTTCTACCTGGAAAAGTTTTTCGATACCTCTTTTGAGGGCATAGGAAAGCGAGGCTACCTGATCGGCATCTACTTCCAGATCTTTGACGGGTTGTATATAAAGGGTGTCGGCCCAGTCGCGTGCAAAGAGAATAACGTTCCGTGCATTTTCGCTTACCGATTCATTTTCCAGGTCTCTTTGCCTCAGCCATTTGCCATTTCTCTTGTCTATAAAAAAGCCATCTTCAACGGATCTCCTCCATTTTTTATTGAGTTGAATAAGCTCGGTAGAGGGGCCAAAGATGAGGTTTAACAGGGGTTGATCGCCTGATTTGATGACTGCCTGGCGGGTACTCCTGATGCCGTCTACATAACGAAAATGCCGATCCATTTCAAAGCCCTGGGACATGCGTTCTTCCTCTTCACAGGAAATGCGTTCCTGCGGAGTGGCTTCTACTTCGCCCAGTTCCAGTAAGTTGCCGGGCGTATCTACATTGTTTCCTTTGAGTGCTGCCTGCGTAATGGGGTCGTTGTTGGCGGCTTTCATTTCTTCATCGAGGAATGCATAGCCTGTTTGCCTGGATATCTTGATCTTTTGAAGTTTGGAGTCCCCATCGGCCAGCATAAGCCGATTGACACGGTATTTATTGCCGTTGTGGTAGATCAGGTTTTGGGGGCCAAATTCTTTTAGGGCTATAAAACGGGCCCGTGAAATGTATTCTCCACTTTCCTGGTACCGGTTTCCTGCAAAGGCTCTTACCGGAAGACGGGTGAAATTATAGCCTGGCAAAAAGCCTTCTGAGGCCAGGTAGCGAAATACATAGAATTCCGATTCATTGCCATGTTGCCTGCCTGCTTCATTGGTAAGCAGCGCCATTTGCTTTTCACCTATGTTCCTTTGGGTACGTGCTTCTCTCTTTTCGTTTGATTCGAATTTTATGGTGGGGTCGTCAATAATGATCTGGGCGGTTTCCCGCATCCGGTTGGCGTTCAGGTAGAGGGTACGCCAGCGGTCAAAGGCCGTATCAAAACGCTTGTAAAAGGTGTTCACCTCTTTTTCCAGCCAGTTGGGCGTATACCAGTAAAACCCGGACAGCTTAGGCAGTAATTCAGCTATGGTAGATTTGAAACTCTCTATCCAATGCTGCTTATAATGCTCAATGCCATTATCAATACTTTGTTTTACGCTTTCCTTCAATTGTAAATTCCGGGCTACTTCGATCAATTCGGAAACTGAGCTATTGAGGTTGGAAAGGCCAAGCTCCATTAAGAGGTAGGCATTGAAATGTGAGCGGATCAGTTCCTCATTTTTGAGGTCGATACGGGGTGGTACTACACTTCCGGCTACCATGGAGGCGGCTTCTTTAAAATAATTGCGGTCGTGCGGAGACCATGCAGAACAATAGGTAAAAATAAGTGCAGTTTGTCCGCTCCGACCCGCCCGACCACTTCTCTGTGCATAATTAGCGGGGTTGGGTGGCACATTGCGCATGTGCACAATGTTCAGGTCGGCTATGTCGATACCGAGTTCCATAGTGGGCGAACAAAATAGGGAGGATATGGTACCTTCACGAAAGAGCCCTTCTCTCGCAACGCGATCCTCGTTAGACAACTGGCCGGTATGTTCGCTTCCGGTGATCTGCTTTTCATAAGCGGAAAAATCTCGCTGATAGAGTTTCTGAAAAAAGGCATTGGGCTTTACTTCCAGGTCGCGGTAAGCGGTAAAGCGGATCTTATCAAGAGGGACACTTTGTTGATCTCCTTTTTTCCAGACAATGGCATCGGAACGAAGCTGGTAGCCCGGCACGGTACCGCTGCTTCCGATAATCGCCCTATTTTTCTTTAAGAAGTTGGCCTGTACCAACAGGTCGCACAGTTCTTCTATAAAAGCCCGGTAATCATCTACCGACATAGCGGTGGTTTCCCGCCTTAAATACTTACCCAAGGTAGAGCGGTGCCCCATACTGCTGGTATAAATACCCCTGGGAGTGCGCCCCGGGTTGGCAGCTACTAAATAATAGGGCGTGTCTATTTTCTCGTTTCTGTCCAGCGACCACAATTTGTCCGGGTCCAGCTTGAGGTGAAGGAAATTTTCGAGCTCAGCCCTCTCTTCTGAGAGTTTAGGGTGATTGATGGCAAAGGAAGTCCGGAAAAAATCGAGTAGCTGGATTAAGATGTCCTTGCGTTCTTCTTTACTCAATTCGCCCAAAATTGGAAGTGCCTTTAATGCCGGAAGGGTACAGAATTCATCTAGCCGATGGTACTCGATCTGTAGCAAGCCGGCTTGTTCCAGGTTGGGCAAAGTGTAGCGCCAACCTCTTTTAAGGTCGTAAATGATCCGTATTAATAAATAGTCTTTGAGTGCCTTTTGGTTTTCTTCATCTGACCATCCTTCCAGGGTATTGGGCTCACGCGCATAAAGGTCTTCGGAAAGGTTTAGCTTTTCAAATACTCTTTCAGGAATATCGTATACCCGGAGCCCGTTGGGATGGTCTTGCAGCGCATGGTGCACGGCTGACCTGAGCCTTAACGTGGAGAGGAAATCATTGAAGTGCCCTGCCTGAAGGGATGCATCCTGCCTGTTATCGGTAAAGCTCAGCAGTTTTTGGTTTTTTACCTCGTCACCTTGTTCGTGCAAAGAATGGATCACGGAATAGGATAGCAAAGTAGTGGCGGTACTTCGCCCTTCATTACCCAAACGCATGAGCTTGGTATTTTCTTTCGTGTTGGGATTGTCGTAGATCAAACCTACCGTAGGGTCTATCCTGAGCCTGGCGGGCAGGTACCAGCCCCATAGGGGATATTCTTCGGGATCATCTGAAAAGTCTCCGTACTTATTAACGGAAATGGGTTGCGGAATCTGTTGGGCATAATAAGGAGTAAGACCTTTGGCAGGGTCTTTTTTCACAAACCAGGTATCGGGCAGGCTTTCAATGTCATCATCAGTCCAATATGGGTTTTCGGGGTCTTCTACCAGGAAGTATCCCCTGGTGAACAGGGCTTCGCTTACTCCCTTTTTTCGTGCTTCTTCCTGGGTTACCGAACTCACTGACTCATCCGGGTTTCTGGGCATCAGCTTACGGGTATTCAGGTCTTTTTCCACGCAGAGAAACTCCACTCCGCTTAGTCTGCTAAAAAGTACGGCATAAATAAGCTGATCCTTGTTCTGCTCATCTTTTACATACCTGCCTGCTTCCACCGTTATGTGGCGTTGTTGCGGTGCTTCTAGGGTTACAAAAACAGTACTGGTTTGCGCAATAAACTGATGAAATTTGAAAGGGAGTAAGGAATGGTGTGCACCGGTTCTTTTTAAATCCAGGTTTATTTTCTCCGCTTGCTTTAACAGTTGTACGAGGCTTTTATGGCAGATATCTGCTTTTAACCCCGTGAAGCCGGCCAGTTCAGTAGCCATGTCGGACAAGGTTTTGGGTAATCCTCTCTCCAGCGTTCCTTCATTATCACGGAGTACGATATGGGTCTCCAGCCACCTGGCTAATGGATGATGGATCAACTCTTCTTCCGTAAGCTGTGTTTCTATACCCTGGGTGATCGAGTCGGCAATTTCTGAAGGTTCTACTACCTCAGGCCTGGTTACTCTTTGCAAGTGTTCACCTACAATCTGCCCTACTTGGTAAGGTGAACCGAAAATCGTTTGCGCCACCTCAGCTACTTTTAGCCTTTTTTCTTGTACCGTGCCTTCAGAAGCCATGGTTGCCGAGGTACCAATACCGATGATCTTGTTTTGGGCCAGGTTCTTTATCCTTCTGATGAGGAGGGAAACATCAGCGCCTTGCCGCCCCCGGTAGGTGTGCAACTCATCAAAAACCAGGAATTGTAAATGTTCTTCCAGGGAGATTCGCATCCATTCCTCCGTGTGCCGGGTCATGATAAGCTCCAGCATCATGTAATTGGTCAGGATGATATCAGGGGGATTTTTCTTTATGCTTTCCCTTGCTTCTGAGCCTTGTTGCCCGGTATAAACCGCATACGTAATCGGAAAATCCGCTCCGAAATGATCTCTATATTTATTGATCTCTTCTTCCTGGGAGTTGATCAATGCGTTCATGGGGTAAACCAGTATGGCTTTTACTCCCTTTTTCTTTTCAGGTTGCTGTAAGAGGTGGTTGAAAATGGTGGCTAAATAGGTCAGCGATTTTCCTGAACCTGTTCCTGAAGTGACTACAAACCCCTTTTGCCGTACGCCTATTTTCAGGGCTTCTACCTGATGTTTATGGAGTTGGTAGGCTCCGAAAATCTTGGGTAAATGTTGATGTACCCGACCTTGTGCCACAAGGTTTTCCAGCGATTCTCCCTTTACAAAGGCAGGGTTGAATTGCACTAAGGGTTCGGGGATGAAGCCTTCACTTTCAAACGCCTCTTCCACCTTTTGAAGAATATGCTCATCCCTGATCCTTAAAAAGGACTTGAGGTATTCTCTGTAGTCGTTCAATATTTGCGCATGGGTATGGAAAGCGTCCATCCGGGAAAATAGTGTGTTTTATCCTAAAAAGCGTTCAAATTAAACAAAAGTAGAACAGCACAAGCTATTGTAACCATCAAAGCACTCTTCAAGTAAAATCCTGAGCGTTTCTTTAGGTTTCTCCCAAAGCATATTCTCTGTATTAGGAAACTGAATTCAAGCTGTGAGCCTTTCATTCAGCACAATACATAAAGGCATTAAAATCACAGACCTTCGTATTATCTGAAAATCATAATATTAGTTTTAATAGATAGAGTTGGGGCGTACTTTACTGATGTTTGATTGTAAACCTAGGTGCCGATTCTCTTAAGGTTTTCAATGGGTTTCTACGATGATGATGTTAAGGCTCAATATTAGGGATTCCCTGTCATTATGAATTTATTGCCAAATGCTTTCAGGGTGTACCTTCAAAGACAATTTCATTTTCCTCCAAAAGGATTCCTAATCAGATTAATTGTACATTCATATCCTTAAGTAGTTTAAAAAAAGAATAGCAAAAATCGAACTGTATGTCCCTTACTTACAGCGAGTTACATTTTTTTTTGTTATGTTGAATAATTCAGCTAGCCTCTTCAAATCGGATAGAAAAAGGTTCGACATTAGTTCGGCCGGGGCTACTAAGCAGAGGAAGGCTTTCACAAAATGTGAAAGCCTTTTTTCTTTGATGGGTACAACATAGGTGCATAAAATAACAATAATTGTTATTCCTTGTGGTTAGTAGTATCTTTGAGGGAAGAAAAAGATTTTGTTATGAATGTATCACTCACCCCCCATTTTAACGATTTCATCCAACAGAAGGTCAAATCCGGTCAATACCATTCCGCCAGTGAGGTGATCCGCGCAGCTTTACGCTTGCTGGAAGAACGCGAGGCGGCTCAACAGGCACATATTGAATATATGCGGGACGAAATACAAAAAGGTATTGATAGCGGCCCTTCCACAGAATGGAACCTGGAAGAAACATTGGCCAAAGCTCATGCACGCATGGATGCATCGAAGTATAATATCTGATGGCTACTGTTCACAGAACCGCACAAGCCGAAGAAGATATTATTGATATATGGTTTTATATCGCAGTAGAAAATCAAAGCCGATTGAATGCTGATCGCTTTTTACAGAAAATGGAAAAGGCATTTCAGAAGCTGGCACAAACCCCCTTAATGGGCACAACTAAAAACGAGTATGGCAAAGGTTTATATCAGTTCCCTTTCGGTAAATATTTGATTTTCTATTATTTGCTGGATGATGGGATTGAGATTGTGCGGGTACTGCATGGTGCACGTAACCTTTCTGATCTTATTTGATGTACTGAGCTACCGCAGTTTAGCAAGCAATCTTAAGTTTATAGATTTGAGCCTTACCTCTATAACTAAGACAGAAAGCCTTCTGAAATCAGAAGGCTTTTTTTGTTTTCTCTACTTTCCTTTCTTTTGTCAAACCTAACCTAAATCTGTCAAAATGACCAAACGAGGCTTCTTATTTGTCCTTACCCTGTCTTTTTTTTCTCCCCTGTACTCACAACTAGGCAAAGGTTTCATAGGAATAAGTGGGGGAATAAACATCCCTGGTGGAAATTTTGACCAACAAGAGTTATTTAATACAACATATTCTGGTTTTGCCCAATTAGGTAGTAGTTACTCTGTTTTCGGAGGGTATATGAACAATCCTTACATCGGTTTTATTGGCGAATTCACAATTTCAACCAATGAGTTTGACCACGAAGGTTTTTACGATTTTCTTACTGCTGATCAAAATTTCACCTCTTCATCTCCCGAACCTTACCGTTCAAACCAGTATTCAGTAGGTATACTAGCGGGTATTCCTAATAATCGATCCATGGGGATTTTTGTTTACGGGCAAATAGGGATTTCGGTCAATTCCTACGCCAGCTTTAAACGCACCGAGAAAGGTGTATTTGAGCAAACCATTAGCGGCAGTGAAGAGTCTGATATTTACTATGGCTTTGGGCTGTTCATCCCGGTTCGACTAGCTGACTGCTTTTCGCTTGCCATCAGGGCTTCCTATACCGCTAGTAAGTCACAACATACAACCGAATACTATCTCATTAGGCCTAATACCGCCCCCAGCAGAGGAAAATATACGGCCGAGCCAATCGAGATCAATTACGTTCGGTTTAATTTTTCTATAGGCTTGGTTTATTCAATATTCCGGGCCGATTAAAAAGCGACAAAATTTCACATTTTAATCCTCTAACTCAATCAAGTAGGTTTTTGAATAACAAAGCACAGCATTTCTCCTACCTCACCCAACTTTTCTTTTCCATATCCCGTTTATTTTAATAGAACCCTATTATTAATATATAATGAATACGAGAAAGATATGGATGTTAGCAGGGGAAGTAATTATCTACTTCCTGCTGTGGATGGTGCTGATCGGGAGCTTTCTTAATTTCTCAATCTGATTGTGCTTCTACATAAGTCTCAATAATAAACTCAATGTTGTTGTTTATCAGAGGCTTGGTTATAAAGCCCCTTACTACACTGTAGTCGTTGGCTCTTTGCTGGTCTTCTTTGCTGATGGAATTACTCATAGCAAAGATGATAGTTTTTTTATGCCCAAACCTTTCCATATAGCGGTCGAGGAAATCAAAACCATTCATCAAAGGCATGTAGATGTCCAGTAGTATAACAGCTGGAAAATCCAAGGCTTTATTATCCAGATCTTCCAGGTGTTTTAAGGCATCAGAACCATCCGGAAAAAGGCTGACTTCAGCATCAGCATAATTCCGGGTGATAATATTCTTCAGAACAAAACTGTTGATATGGTCATTATCAACGACCATCATAGATAATGACATAGTTATACAGCAGAAGTTTTAGAAGGTGCTATTCCAAATTTTTCCTTGTAAGCTTTACCAAAATAGCTCATACTCTTGAAGCCCAAAGCATAGGAAACTTCAAATATGCTCTTGTCCCCTTTCTCTAAAAGGTGACGTGCTTTGTTTAAACGGAAATCATTGAGGTATTTAATGGGTGTCATTCCGGTCAACTTCTTCACTTCCCTTTCTAACTTGGAAGGAGTCATGTTCATCAATTCAGCGATCTCGGGTATGGTAAAATCGCGGAAGCGGAAATGGTTGACCAACAAAGCTTCCATATGCGAAAGCAAAGGGTCTTTTACACCAAACTCGTGATGAATCGGTGCTGCTTTGTCGTATAGTTTCTTCAACTCCTCCCGGCTGTGCAGCAAGTTCTCAATTCTCGAGAGTAGAACATCAAACTTAAAGGGCTTCACGATGTAATCATCTGCGCCATAATTGTAACCCTCTATCTTTTTCTCATCTTCTCCAAGAGCGGTGAGAAGGATAATGGGGATGTGTTTGGTTCTTTCATTTTGTTTGAGTTCTTCCACCAGATCGTAACCAGAAGCTTCCGGCATCATAATATCGCTGATAATAGCATCAGGGATATTGAGCTTGGCCTTATCGATACCATCGCGGCCATTTACTGCCTCATAAACCTCGTAGTGATCTTCGAGCAGGGAACTCATGGAAGCTAACAGCTTCTCATTGTCTTCAACAATTAATAGTTTCTTTTTCATGACTTGACTTGTTTAAGTAGGTAATTCAACGCAAAAAGTGCTTCCCTTGCCGGGAACACTGGTAAAATTTATACTTCCTTTGTGTAAAGCTACAAATTCCTTAACAATGGATAAGCCTACCCCAGTTCCGGGTATATTACCCACATTATTAGCACGATAGAAAGATTTAAAAATAGATTCCTGATCTTCTAAAGGTATGCCAATTCCTTTATCGATGATACAAATTTTAAGCGAGTGATCATCTGTTTTTGAAAGCACCACCTTTACTTCTTTGGATTTTTTGGAAAACTTACACGCATTGATCAGCAGATTACTCAAAATGTAACGCAAGAGTGAATAATCTCCTGAAACTTCCTTTATATCCTTATCTTCTTTTTTAATGATTATAGATATTTCGGGAAAAGCTTTTTTACAATCGGTGTCGATCACATCCTTGATCAGGAGGGAAATATCGAGCTCAGAAGGATTAAAATTAACCTGCCCAATGGTAAGCCTTTTCAACTCCAGCATATCAGCTATCATACCGTTAAGCCGGTCGATCTCTTCTTCCATCGAAAGCAAGGCGTTCTTCAGTATTTTTTCACCGCTCTTAACCTTGAGCATCTCAATATTAGCCTGAATTACGGCCAGAGGTGTTTTAAACTCGTGACTGGCAATGGAGTATAAATTGGACTTGAAACGGGACAGCTCCTGCTCTTTGGCCAGGGCATTCATCAGATCATCGGTAAGGTGTACGCTTTCAGTAATATCTCTGGTGCTGGACAACACACTGTATTCCTTGAGCGGGTCCTTTCCAATGGTGGTAAAGGTACTTTCCAACCAGCGCAGTTTCTTCTCTGCGTGTTTTATCTGATACCTGATCCTGGCATCGGGCCGATCGAAAAAACGCACCAGGGTGGTAAAGTCCATTTCATTGATAAACTCATCGGAAAGGAAATCCGTTAGTTTTTTTCCAATGATATCTTCCGGTTTGTAACCCAGGATACTTTTACTGGAAGGCGTGGCAAACCGAATAGTATTCTCTGCATCGTGAATGCAAATCAAATCTGAAGTGTGTTCAGCGATAAGCTCAAAAACCCTGTCAAGAGCGATCATTGGTATATAGCAGTAGAGTGTTCCAAAATATCTGCGATTTAATAAAATATATATAGCATTAGAGAAGCTCTAAATAATATATAATCATTCTAAATTACTAAAAACAAAAAAACCACCTCTAGCTGAGATGGTTTCATTTGCAGATGCATTAAATTTTAATAGCGGTAATATTCTGGTTTGAACGGTCCGTTTTGCTCCACTCCTATGTATTCGGCCTGTTCCCTGGACAATTCTTCGAGTTCAACTCCGATTTTTGCCAGGTGTAGCTCCGCTACTTTTTCATCCAAATGCTTGGGCAGGGTATAAACTTTATTTTCGTATTTATCACCGTTATTCCACAATTCTATCTGGGCTAAAACCTGATTGGTGAATGAATTGGACATTACAAAACTGGGATGCCCGGTAGCGCAACCCAAATTAACCAAACGCCCTTCTGCCAGCAGGATAATGTCTTTACCGCCAATAGTGTATTTATCTACCTGTGGCTTGATCTCCACGTGGGTTTCGCCATGATTTTCTTTTAGCCAGGCAACATCAATCTCATTGTCAAAATGGCCGATATTACAAACTATCGTTTTGTCTTTCATAGCCTCAAAATGACGGCCTATGATAATATCTTTATTACCGGTAGCCGTTACTACGATATCAGCCTCTTTTACGGCATTATCCATTTTCTTTACTTCAAATCCGTCCATAGCTGCCTGTAAAGCGCAAATAGGATCAATCTCAGTAACTATAATTCTTGCTCCTGCTCCTCTCAGGGAAGCGGCTGTACCTTTACCTACATCTCCATAACCGGCCACTACAGCTACCTTACCAGCCATCATTATGTCAGTAGCTCTACGGATGGCATCTACAGCAGATTCGCGGCAACCATACTTATTGTCAAACTTGGATTTGGTAACGGAATCATTAACATTGATAGCAGGCATAGGCAGAGTACCATTTTTCATACGCTCGTACAAGCGATGTACCCCGGTAGTAGTTTCTTCAGAAAGACCTTTTACACCTTTGGCCAGTTCAGGATAACGGTCCAGAACCATATTGGTAAGATCACCGCCATCGTCAAGAATCATATTTAAAGGTTGCCGCTCTTCGCCAAAAAAAAGGGTTTGCTCAATACACCAGTCAAATTCTTCTTCAGTCATACCTTTCCAGGCATAAACCGGAATGCCAGCTTTAGCTATAGCTGCAGCTGCATGATCCTGGGTGGAGAATATATTACAGGAAGACCAGGTAACTTCGGCTCCTAAATCTATTAAAGTCTCAATTAAAACTGCGGTTTGGATGGTCATATGCAAACAGCCGGCAATACGGGTACCTTTTAGAGGTTTTTCTTTGCCATACTCTTCCCTTAGCGACATAAGACCTGGCATTTCTGCTTCGGCCAGTTCTATTTCTCTTCTACCCCACTCAGCCAGAGATATATCCTTTACTTTGTAGGGAATGTATTTATCAGCTACTGTACTCATAGTCTTATTTTATAAAAATTTAGGTTTGCAAAGATACCTCAACCGTTCGAGCAAAAAAATTGTTGCCGTATTATAACAATGCCCTTAGCACATCAAATCAATAAAATCGATTTTTCTATCCTCATCTGGCAAATTGATGAAACTGAAGAGCAATTGAAAAAAAACATCATTCTCCATTCCTCTGACAGTACCAAATTGAATCAGTTAAAACACTCCAATAAGCGAAGAGAATTTTTAGCGTTGAGGCAGTGTTTGAGATCATATTTTGGAAATAACCCCGAGGTCTTTTATTCACCTGAAGGCAAGCCTTATTTAAAACAGAACACCAAAATATCGTTTACGCATACCCATGATTTTGCCGCTATTATAGTAAGTAGAAAACTGGAGATTGGTATTGATCTGGAAATACTGAGAGACAGTATGAAAAGGGTAGCTCCTAAATTTATGAATGAAAGTGAATTTAAATCACTGGAAAAAGAACGTGAAGTAGAACACCTTACTCAATATTGGGGCGCCAAAGAAGTCATTGTAAAAATTGAAGGGAATCGCAGGCTTGATTTCAAAAAAGACATTGTTATTTCGCCCTTTTTATACCAGCCCGATCAAAAAACAAAAGCTTGCCTCTTGAACCATGGCCAACCCAAAACTTACGAATTGCGTTTCTCTTATCTGGAGCCTCTTACTTTGACCTATGGATGGCTAGAAGAATAATTACCAACTCATTTTTGATGTCAATAATAATTGTGGTTTTAGTAGGTTTGCCAAAGTTTAATGGAGAGCACAGTATTACATACTATAAAGGAGAGCAAAAGTTTAAAACGCAAGTTACTGGCTGTTTTGATCGATCCGGATACTCCTGATAAAAAACAGTTGCAAAAAATTGTAGAGCAGATCAATTCCACAAAATCCGATCTGATTTTTATAGGTGGAAGCCTCCTGGTTAAAGATGCTTTGGATGAGTATATAGCTACCATTAAAACATATACTTCAACTCCTGTTGTACTTTTTCCAGGCAGCACCATGCAGATTTCCAGTAAAGCAGACGCTATTCTTTTTCTTTCTCTGATATCCGGGAGAAATCCAGACCTGCTCATTGGCAGTCAGGTAATTGCCGCACCCTATGTAAAACAAGCCGGGTTAGAGGTTTTGCCTACCGGCTATATGTTGATCGACAGTGGAAAGCCTACCACAGCTTCTTATATGAGTCACAGTTTTCCCATACCACGGAATAAAAGTGAGATTGCTGCCTGTACAGCTATGGCCGGTGAAATGCTCGGCTTGCAGATAATCTATCTGGATGGTGGCAGCGGAGCCGACCAGCCGGTGGATACAGCTATGATATCCGAAGTGCGCAAAGTGGTAGAAGTTCCTATCATTATTGGCGGAGGCATCAGAGATACCGATACAGCAGTTTCTATAGCGAAAGCCGGAGCTGATGTGATAGTGGTAGGTAATGCAACGGAAAAGAATCCGCTCATCATAAAAGAAATTGCCGAAGCTCTTCACCATGTCTGACATCCTGGTTTCTATTGAAATATCTATGTACCCTCTTACGGAAAAGTATATTCCAGTAATAGATGGTTTTCTGACTAACCTTCACCGGGCAAAGGGCCTTAAAGTGGTGACTAATTCAATGAGCACACAGGTTTTTGGCAAAATGGAAATTGTTTTTCCCGCTATTCAAAAGGAAATTGAAAAAGTTTATCTGGATCATGGTCAGTGTCCCTTTGTGATAAAGGTTTTAAACGGGGATGTTTCTGACATGGAAATCAAAGATTATAAATGAGCAAAAGGTTATTGCTTTTTTTAGAGGCTATAGCAGTAGTTTTCAGCCTGCTTTATACTATCCTGCTCACTTATGGTTATGAGATCTGCTGGCTTTTTGCTTTTTTAGCTTCTTCTCTTTATCTGGGTCTTTGCTTTAAAAAAAAGATTTACGCAGAATCCCTTCTGCAGTTGTTCTATGTATTTATGGCTGTATACGGATGGAAGCATTGGTCAGAAAGCGGAGGTGAATTGAACAGCAGCTTAAACTGGCAAACTCATGGTATGATCATCATGTCGGGAGCAGCCCTGGTGATTATTTCCGGTTACCTGCTCTCCCGTTTGAGTGATGCAGCATCACCTTACATTGATTCGTTTACAACAGTATTCAGCATTTTTGCCACTTTACTGATGATCTTTCTGATCCCCGAAAACTGGGCTTACTGGATAGTGATCGACTTGGTATCAGTTTTTTTATATTTCAAAAGAAAATTGTACTTAACTTCTATTCTTTTTGGTGTGTATACTGTTCTTTCGGTGAACGGTTTAATTCAATGGATGGGATAAAAAAAATAGTTCTTACCGGGCCGGAATCAAGCGGCAAATCTTTCTTGGCCAAGGAGCTGGCTCAACACTTTAAAACCTCTTGGGTACGGGAATACGCCCGTTTTTTCCTGGAAGAAAACGGCTCTGATTACGATTATCCCCTTTTGCTGAAAATGGCTAAAGCCCATAAGAAATACCAATTAAAATACCTGAAATCGTCTCCAGGTATAATATTTCTGGATACAGACCTGATCAATTATAAGATCTGGTGTGATGTGGTTTACACTCAAACCCACAAATGGATATTGGATAACATCGAAAAAGAAAACGACCACCGCTACCTCATCGCCTATCCCGATCTTAAATGGGAGCCTGATCCTCTAAGAGAAAATCCAAAGGACCGGATCAATCTGTTTGACCGCCATTTAAGGGAAATAGCAAGTTTGAGGAGACCGTATAGAGTTGTAAAAGGCATTGGAGCCAAACGGCTCAAAAATGCTATTATCCTTACCAAAGAATTATTGACAGTGAGCTAAATTTTGTCAATTTGATTTTCACACTTAGCTTTGCCGCTCCATATATCTCAAAGGGGTGCCTCCCGTAGTTGTAAAGCTAATTGCAACTATTCCGAGGCTGAGATTATACCCATTGAACCTGGGCGGGTAATGCTGCCAAGGGATGTACAATTCATTAATTATTAATCCTAGCGGATACTACCCCTTTGTTCGTGATAAATTGTTTTATCGTGAAAAAGTTATTTTATTTCTCCGCTGCATTTCTTTCCTGCCAATTACTCCTGGCACAAGGGGTAAAAGGCTATGTAAAAGATGCCGTTACCAATTTACCATTAACTGGCGCTTTCATCACCGTTGACGAAGGCTCTCAGGGCGCCATCAGTCTGGAAGACGGTTCATATTTTCTGCCACTGCCACAAGAAAGTAGCTACCTGGTTAAAGTCCGGTTTATCGGTTATAAAACCGAAGATCGACTGATCAATTATAAAGGCGGGACACAGATGGTTGATTTCTACTTAACAGAAGGCTCAGAAGAACTGAAAGAAGTGAACATCAGTGCTTTGAGAGCTAAAGAGAAAACGCCTATTGCTTATCAAAACGTAGCAAAGGAAACCATTGAGGAGCGAAATTTAGGTCAGGATATTCCTTTTATCCTCGATCAGACTGTTTCGGCAGTCAGCACTTCTGATGCCGGGGCCAATATCGGTTATACCGGGCTGCGTATCCGGGGAAGTGATCAAACCCGTATCAATGTAACTATTAATGGAATTCCGTTGAATGACGCTGAATCACAAGGGGTGTTTTGGGTTAACACTCCTGACTTTGCCTCTTCCTTGCAAAGTGTGCAAATACAGCGGGGAGCCGGAACATCTACTAACGGTTCCGGGGCTTTTGGCGCTACCTTGAATTTAGAAACAGCTGACTTACAGAAAAAACCATTTGCCCAGGTGCATATTGGTGCTGGTTCATTCAACACTGAAAGGTATACGCTACAAGTGGGTACCGGGTTGATCAATAAGCATTGGGCTTTTCAGGGAAGGCTGTCACAAATCAGGTCTGACGGCTACCTGGACCGGGCCAGGAGCAACCTCCGTTCTTATTTCTTCACCGGAGGTTATGTGTCTGATAAAACAACTGTTAAAGCTGTAGTATTTGGTGGTAACGAAGAAACTTACCAGGCCTGGAACGGGGTAGACTCGCTTACTTTTGAAAATGACCCTACTTTCAATTCTACCGGGGCTATTTATGATACCCTGGGAAATATTACAGGATTTTATGACAATCAGGTGGATAACTACACTCAAACGCATTACCAGTTACACCTCAACCACCGCTTTACTTCTGGTTTTAAGGCTAACTTATCCCTTCACTACACCAGGGGAAGCGGTTATTTCGAAGAATATCGATCTAATGACCTATTAGCCAACTATGGTATCACAAATACACCTGAAACCAATTCTGATCTGGTAAGAAGGTTATGGCTCGATAATGATTTTTACGGTTTTATCTACAACCTGGACTATACCCTGGGATCGTTCAACTTCATTTTAGGAGGCGGGGCTAATGAATACAGGGGCGATCATTTCGGAGAAGTGGTGTGGGCACGCTTTGCTGGCAACCAGGAGCCTTTTGGCCGGTTTTATTTTAGCGATGGCTTTAAACGCGATATCAATACTTACTTCAAGACCTATTATAATCTTACTCCTGATATCCAATTCTTTGCGGATCTACAATACCGCTATGTAAGTGTAAATGGTGATGGCGATAATGAAAACCAAACTATTATTGACTTTGAGGATACTTTTAACTTCTTCAATCCAAAGTTCGGTATCAGCGCCAGGCTCAATAAGCGAGCGCTTATTTATGCCTCTTATTCCATAGCGCAAAGGGAACCCAGCCGCAGGGATTACATAGGTACAGATGTAAAACCGGAGGAAGAACGCCTGGGAGACCTGGAAGTGGGCTCGCGGCTTTTCTTCAACAAAGCTTTAATTAATATCAATGCCTACTATATGCACTACAGTAATCAACTGGTGCTGACGGGGCAGGTGGACAACGTAGGGGCCTTTTTACGCAGTAATGTAGGGAACAGCTATCGCTTAGGTTTAGAGGTGGATGCCCAGGTTGAACTGACTGAAAAATTGAGATGGGCTCCTAATATTGCCATCAGCCAAAATGAGATTATAGACTACAAAGAAGAAACTGATGAAGGCATCGAAGAACTGGGCAATACCCCTATCGCTTTTTCTCCTAATGTGATCGGTGGCTCAACCCTTAGCTGGGAGGCTTTCAAAGGTTTTGAAGCCGCTTTGATCAATAAGTTTGTAGGGAAACAATTTCTGAATAACAGCGGTTTAGACCGCCTGACCTTGCCTTCCTACTTTTTAACTGATATAAGGGTAAGTTATAATATGCCCCAAAAACTGCTGAAGAATATAAGGCTGGAAGCAGGTGTATTTAACCTCCTCAATGAGAAATACGCTTCAAACGGCTATGTATTTGACGGATCGCCCTTTTACTACCCCCAGGCGGGTACTAACTTTTTAGGTGGGATCAAAATTGATTTTTAGAATATCGAACCCCTGCTTAGGCGGGGGTTCTACCTCAATTTCTCATTTTGATGATGGCGATTGTGATCCCTTTTGGTTTTCTTTTCCATCTTATTACTGAATGCCGTGTCGAGATCAGTACCGGTTTGATTGGCCAGGCACAAAAGCACAAATAATACATCAGCCAGTTCTTCTCCCAGGTCTTTGGCTTTGTCTGATTCTTTCTCACTTTGTTCGCCATACCTGCGGGCAATGATGCGGGCTACTTCGCCTACTTCTTCTGTTAACTGGGCCATATTAGTCAGTTCATCAAAATAACGTACCCCGTGGTTTTGGATCCATTCATCCACTATCTCCTGAAGTTTTTTGATCTCTCTGGCCATCTTTTTATTTTGTACAAATCTATGAAGCTGTACTCTGATAGACACAAAAAAACCGGAAGCTATTTACTTCCGGTTTTCTAATTTATCAGCTGTTACTCGCTTTACTGTTCTTTTTTCTTATACGCATCATACGCCTTTTTGCCGCCTAAAGCCGCCCCAGCTGCCAACAACAAACTAAGACCCCCATCAATCGGTGTCGGGTTCACTCCAGGGTTCCCCTG
>JANQHO010000045.1 GCA_028277105.1 Owenweeksia sp.
GAGCATATCCCTTTTATGGATGCTATTCGCTAATAAACTTTTTGGAAGCCAACAGGCGCTTATCTTTTGAATATACATTTAGTATATAAACGCCAGCTATAGCTAAATGCGGGTCGAAGCGAATAATTCTGTTTTCACTGTGGTGGGTGTTGCGATACACTGTTTTTCCACTCAGATCCAAGATCTCCAGAAATACCGGATTATTAGAAGGCAATTCAATATTGATCTGCCCTTTCTTAAGCGGGTTGGGATAAATGGCAATTTCCAGTTTTACGGGTTCTTCGGTACTTACGTTTGATTTTACCTCATAGCTGTAAGTATAAACCAAGACCGGTGGATTATTTCCTTCATACGAGTCGGCTACCCTTTTCGCATTTTGATCTGTGAGCGTTGCTCCCGTACCTTTAATGATAAAGGAAACACTATTTCCCTGTTTCCAGTTTGGACGGTTAACCACCAATTGAAGAAGAGAGTCAAGTTGAGGTGTTCTTTGTTCTGCCTCGGATTGCCCCGTACTTGTCCATGCGGGAGGCGTCCAACTCACGGAATAAGGAACCTTTGTTCTGGCCGTTACATTAGCGTTAGGGCTATCTTCGAATACGGCCGAATTATCGGCATCTTCAGCAGTGATTAAATAGAAAGCAGAGTCGGAATCAGTCTCATCTGAACGGAACTGAATGTAAGCACTGTCGATTTTAGCTCCCTTGGGAACATTTACATTCTGAAATCTCAAACCAATGGTTTGGAAAGCATTGGGTGTTCCGGAGACGAAGTCATAGCTATCATACACCATTTCAAGATCAGAACTCGAATTGTATATAACACCGTTTTGGGTCTCTTCTACATCATCGTCCCCACCTTGAATAGGTAAGCTGATGGTTTTACTAAAGCTCCCTACGTTGATAATGATTTGTGCATTATCGATTACACCATTGGTATCCACAGCAATGGCCTCTACAATGTATTGACCGTTGGCGTAATTCTGCGTAAAATCAAAGGGTGCGGTAAAATCGGTAGAGCTTAAAACACCGTCAATGTAGAAGGCAATACTATCAATACCTCCAATTGGGCTCAACACATCTATACTTAAGGTTAGGTTGTTTCCGGTAAAATAATCGGTTGGGGTGTTAGCTGCGAATTCAATGTCGGTTTTGGTAAAATTAGAGGCGGGTAGAATAGTTACCACTGCTCCGTTAGAAGGATTCCATACATCAAGGCCGGCAGGTAAGCTAAAAGGATCGTTATTGCTTACGGAACCAACACTGGAAGCATTATCCACCTTAATGGTGCGCATTTCAATTTTAGCGGTATCGACAAAGATCAGTTTAAACTGATTGAAGGAACCTGAATTCCGGGTCCATTGCTTGTCGTCATTATTGCTTCTCAGTGGTGCACCCCAGCACCCTTCTCCGGCATACACAGTTCCACAAATATTATCCTGTATAAAACCTTCATCACTTCCCGGGCCGTTATAGGGTCTTACCGGCCAACTGGTTTTAGCCGTATGGGAGTCGCAATCAATAACCACTCTTACGCCCTTGTCATAAAAAAGCTGTGCCCAGGCGGCATATTCGGCATTTCCTTCTGATTTGCTGGCGGTATGAGGACGCATAGGTTTATGATACTGCGCCATCTTCCATCTTACCTGAGGATGATTGTTGAGATCATTTTCCAACCAGGTCTTTTGATTTCCCGAAACAGATATCTCCGAATTCAAGGTGTAGGCCCGGATGAGGTCATTGCCAAAGGTTATGGTGTAATAAGAGTCACTAGTAGGCGTATCGAAGAGATTGTAGACACTGACAGAACCTTCGTGGTTGCCCCTGGCGGCCACGATGGGGATCATCCTGCCATCTGCGGAAGTGGTTAATTGCCAGTCGTCTAGCCAGGCCTGCCATTGGCTGTTATTGTCATCATCTGTCATATCCCCGCCAAAGAAAACAGCATGAGGTTTTAATTTAGACACCAATTCATTGGCATTTTGCCTTGGCGTACGGTTGTTCCTGGAATCTCCTCCGGCAATAAATGAAAGCCGGCTCAGATCGTTTGGTACGGTCCTGAACCAAAATCTTTGACTGCTTCCCTGGCTATCGTGAATCACGAAATAATATATCGTATCGGGTATAAGGCCTGTCAATCGGGCAAACTGGTTATCCATGCCCCTGAAGTTGACCGATCGGTCAACGGTTTTAGACAGGGTATAAGAAGTGTAGTTGGTTCCGTGATCGGTTAATCCGTAATAAACTACAGGATTGCTTCCGGAGATCTGGTTCCAGGCAACGGTTATGGTCGTTGCCGGATCATCATTCAGGATCAAACGGTACTTATCGGTATTTCCTAAAATGGAAAATGAGATCAGGGTCACAGCGAGGAGAGATAAAGTTTTTTTCATGTTATTGATTTGATTTTTAATGGATTAATTAGCTTAAGATCTTTTTCTCGTAGAATTAAATACAATATGACCGGAGAGAGGGCATGTGGTAAGCGGTAAAGCATTTGATAAAAATATTGGTGAAAAAGAGGTATAAGTTCCATCTCTGTATGAGCAAATACCCGCGCTAACGCAGTGAGTAAACCCCAAAAGGCAGCATAAAGCAGGGCGTATCTCGAAATTTTAGGAATAAACAGAAATACCGACAGCAACAAATCCAAAATTCCGGCACCGTATAAAAAGTACCGGGCGGTAGCCTCGTTCACTTTCAGGCAACTTATGGTCATATCAATAAAATGCCCCGGAACCGGATAGTAACCCAGCGCATACAAACCATGGGCACTAAAGGTCAATGCGATAAGTATTTTCAACCCCCTTTCAAGACTTTGAACATTAGTGGTACGGATATAATGCAGCAATAAAACAGGACTGGCAAACTGCAGGCTATATTCAAAGAATTGAGCTGAATGGTAAAATGAATCTTTCATTTCGAGAAATGCCATAAGCAGTAAAAAGAAACTGCCCAGGTAAATGAAATATTTCAGTATGCGGTAATTGTTGGGGTTTATGTAGATGGTGGCCAGCAAGGCCAGCAGATAAACTCCACCGTTTATGCGGGTGACAGCTTCGATCCATTTATCCGTATCGGGATGCGTTACATATTCATGCCAGGAAATACCAACGAAATTTTCAATAAAGGGCGACAACAGGTCTTCATCCCACAAAAAAGTTCGGAAAGGCGCATCCCAGAAAAAATATTGATACGCTCTGCCCAGGAATATGAAGGCCACAGATAACTTCAACAGAAAAGCAAAACGGGCATTTTTTATTGTGCCTCCGTGTGTAAGATCCATCAAAATTTAACCAGGAGTATCTGCTTTAAACATGCACTTTTCAGTATCAAAAATAATTTTCCCGTATTAGGCTAAGAACTAAAATATGTTTCCTCTTTGTTAAGATTTAAGGCTGATGAATTTGTTGAGATGGTGCCTGAACTCTATAAAGTGGCTTTTAAATCCTTTTTGCGAGGGATGAAGTATTGTGTCTTATTCATCCAATAATCCATTCTTCTTCAAAAACTTTTGGAGTTCAGTGATATCCGGATTTTTGAGATGTTCTGTCCCGTAAGTAACTGTAGGGAATTTAAGCGCCCCATCGTATAAAGCTCTCACTCTTTCTGCGGCTTCCTCATCTTCTTCTACATTGTAGTCTTCAAAATCCACCCACATCGACTGTAAATAATTCCTCAGATTGGCCGACTTTAAACACCAGTTTGTGCCGTAGAGTCGCAGTACATTTTCATTCATGGATAGGTTCTTTTGGGGTGTTATTTTTTTTGTTCAATAAGCCAATCAAAGTGGGATGGATCTTTTCAGCGTTGCCGACTATAAATGGGGTCACCGACATCAATAAAATGGATACGGCCAGAAATATCTGGTAATTGTTCATGCTGATCAGTTCATACTCAAGTCCGCTTTGTGCCAGGACAAAAGAGAATTCACCGATCTGTGCTATGGAGAAGCCAACAGCCAGGGCCGTTTTCCATTCGATCTTCATGATCCGGGCCGCCATAATACCAGCTATGGCTTTCACCATTAAGGCAAAAAAGAACCAAAAGATGATCCAGGGAAAATCGGTGAGGAATATTTTGTAGTCCAGGAGCATACCCATGGAGATGAAAAAGAAGCTCATGAAAACATAGCGGAAGGGAAGAAAACAGGATATAGCCATGCGGTTGTAATCCGTTTCGGCAATGATCAGCCCGGCTATAAAGGCTCCCAGGGCCAGGGAAAGCCCCATTTTTTCGGTCACCAGGGCTATACCGGTTACAATGAACACAGTGGCGATCAGAAAAACCTCCTGGCTTTGGATCTTCATGATCGTCTTGAGAAAATAGGGGATAATGTATTTGGCCAGGAGAAAGGCGATCCCTCCCATGAGTATCAACTTGCCTAAAAGCCACAGTAAGGCCATACCCGGAGAGTTGCCCGCTCCTGCCAGAATAGGGGTAAAAAGCATTAATGGTACGATCATGATGTCCTGGAACAGCAAAACAGCGAGAATAAATTTTCCGTGAGGGGTATTGACCTTATTCCGGTCTTGCAATACTTTAATGACAATAGCCGTACTGCTCAAGGCGTATAAAAAGCCCCAGAAAATGCTTTCTTGGGCAGAAGGCCTTACCATTAACCAGATAAGGGCAGCGGTAAGGATAATAGTGAGAAAAACCTGGGAAGTGCCACCTATCAATACGTAATTTTTGATCCTTTTCAGATTAGTAAACGAAAATTCGAGCCCAACCGAAAAGAGTAGCAGGATAATGCCTATCTCTGCGTAAATCTCTACTTCTTCCATTTTGGTGAAAAGGCTGGAAGTATTAGGGCTCAGGAAGACCCCGGTTATGAGGTAGCCAATGATATATCGGATCTTTAAAAATTTACAGATAACGATAACCAGCGTAGCTACCCCGAAGATCGCGCATATATTAATGAGTACCTGATGCTCCATAAGAATAATTGTTATGCCGCTAAAACTGAAGTTGAGCAGTCAATACAAATAAAAACGTAATAACTAAGTAGCTTTTGTTTGAAAATGTTTTGTGGGAAGATAAGATTTGTTTCCAATTGCTGGTTGGGAAAATTTTGTTTATTACAATAAGGGGGTGGGCTTACTTACAAGGCTTGGGATTTGTTTTTAATAGGGCCAGTTAAAATGAATTCAGGTTTTAAGCATTGATTTTTAGTACTTTATAGGGTTTGGTTGTTGAGGCTAAAGATGTTTTGCTTTTACAGGAATACTCATCGATCTCATTAAAATATTAAATATGCTCATTCAGAAATTGAAGATTGGGTGATTCCTTTTGATTGGCAAAGTTTGTTTGTGAGTTTTACATTCCAGTCATCGGTATTTAACCCCTTAATACTTTCGGAAGAACTTGCTATTTCAGCCATAAGAACTGAAACTGTACCATTCCCTCAACCATAATCAGGACATTTAAGACCAGTAAGTCAGTATAAAATCTTCGGTTTGAGCTCTAGTAATTCCAGAGTTTAGCCTGGATTTTCCCTAATCACCACAAATATCACCTATTAATTTAGGGTTGGGTTTATATTATGGCCGTTCCTGGGAAATGCCCATCCGCTAAAAACATCCCGGGCGGTTTTTTTGTAAAAGAGAATACCTTAATACCGATCTACAACAATTCTATAATTTGGTGCTTGACAGCATAGAGTACCAAACCAGTGACGTTTCTTGATCCGGTTTTTTGTAGTAGATTATTTCGATGACCATTTACAGTCTTAACACTAATAAAGAGCTTATTAGCAATTTCTTCAGCGGTCATTTGCTGGCACACCAACCTTAAAACTTCCAGTTCTCGCTTGGTGAGTAATTCATCGGTTTTTCGTGGCTTTACTTTACCTACTAGTCGGTTTTGTATGGCTTTTAGAGTATGCTCATTGATGTAGGAACCTTTGGTATGTATTGAAACAATGGCATCATATACTTCCTGCGGATCACTGTCCTTTACTAAATAACCCTGAGCACCCTGCTCAATAAGACGGCTAATGAAGTATTCATCATGATGCATTGAAAGTATAAGTACCCTGATATCTGGGAAGATCTGTTGCAAGGTACTAGTGACCTGGATACCGTTAAACTCTTTATCTCCTTTGGCGGGTAGTGAAAGATCTACGAGCATTACTTCTGGTAAGACCGGACTTTGTTCCAGTTTTTCAACTACTGAGAACCCATCTCCTGATTCAAAGACTACTTCCATGTCAGGATGAGCATTAATTATAGCTTTAATACCCTGTCGGAATAAGAGTTGATCCTCTACCAGTCCTATGCGGATTTTATTTTGCATGTTTTTCTTTTCAAGTCGAGCTATAAGATATACTCCATGTAATATTAAAAAACTTTGTGATATTCTTATTTATCTCAAGCTGTAATGGGTATGCTGATATGAGCATAAAAACCTTTCTGTTTATTGTTGCCGAAATCCAGTGTGGCCTTCAAAGCATTGACACGACCTTCTATATTTTTAAGGCCTAGCCCTTTAACTGTTGCTTTTGGGGGTAATCCTTTCCCATTGTCTGTATAATCATAGATCAATTCATCATTCTTCCGGACTATTGTAATTTTTACTGTATTGGCTTTAGCGTGTTTTATAGTGTTATTGATCAATTCAGCAGATATACGATACAGGCCCAGGGAAATGGGCCAGGATAATTCACCCAACTCATCTGCCTTAAGGTGTATAAACATTTGAGTGGCCTGTGCCGCTTGCTCAGTAAGCGCTTCCAGCGATTTTTTCAGGCCCAGGCTAGCTAAGTGAACCGGCATTAATTGATGGCTTACTCTGCGGGTAATCGCCAGGGCCTGTTCTGTAAATTGACGAATTTGCCTAAGGTTCTTATCCCGTTGCTTCGGAGTGTCCTCCTTTGATTGTTCAAGCAACAACAATTGCATTCTGCTGATCGAAAGAACTGGCCCCAGTTCATCGTGAAGGTCTTGAGCAATGCGCTTTCGCTCGTCCTCTTGTACCTGTATAGTAGTGCGTAATAACTCCTGTTGATGTAGGGTTTTTAGTTCCTCGTTGGCCAATTGTTGGCGGTGTAGGTTTTTCCGGAATTGCTGGTTGAGGAGAATAACACCTACCGCAATGATAAATACAATGCTTGCAAAGGGCAACAGTATAGGTAGCAAATTCAGTTCCGGGGATGATTCCATAAACCAATGAAAAAGCAAACATACATTACGCTTGAAAAAAGAGCATGTAATACCCACGAAAAACGACTTAATTCAACGGGTAGGACATGCATAATGGACTGTCCGAAATAGAAGAGCAACAGATTAGAAGCATAGTAGAGAAATATACCGGAATTGATCCAATTTAGGCTACTTAATACCCTTTTTTTTTTCGTTCGTACCCATTCATTAAGATGAAGGCTAAAGGTAGACAGAGACAAGACAACCATCAGAACAGATTCTAATGTAAGAGCGTTAGAATTAAAAGTAAAGGCGTCTTGCAGAAAAAGGGTATTAAAAAGAGAGAACAATACTAATAGGCCTGCAGCCCAGTGTAATACTCTTTTATGAAGATAACCTGTGAGTAGAATTTGGTAAAACCAAACCAGTAAGATAAAACGCAGGGGAACATACAAATGCAATAAGGGCAAATTATTTTGGTCTAACAGCCATAGGATCAAAGATGTAAATTGAATAAACCCTGAGAGAAAAATAAACCAGGAAAATATCCGTAATTCCCGCCCGAAGTGGTGGTAACGCCAAAAGCCATAGGCCACGGTAACAAGCAGAGGAATATAGGAGCAAACCAGTATCCACTCAGATAAACTCATAGTAGCTAATCCCTTTTGCCCCCTAACTTTTCATGAAAAGCCTGATACAGAAGACTACTGGGGCTACAAGTATTGGGGCAGGGTGTTATAAGATCATATACATAACGTTCCCCGGGCTCTCCAGGAATGATATCGTTTCCTTTATTATCTACTGGTACAAAGTAGAGATGAGCAGTATCATTTACCATACCAATATAGGCGCGCCCTTGTTGATAAGGGGTTTCAATACCATTGCTATTTTTTTCTATTCCCAGTGCTCCCAGCAGATCCTCTTTTTTAATTAAAAAGGCCTGTGTGGTTTTTAAGTCATCAGGTAAGTTCAGGCTATCCCTTGTGGTTCTCCACAGTTCTCCATATTCCCAAATAGCTTGGAGTGCTGTTTCCAACGGTACTGAGGTGATGGATAGGGATGAATTAGCTCCAGAACTTGCTGCTTGTTTGTTTGGAGTATCGGCTTTCTTGCAGGCATTAAAAAACCAAAGGCATAATACGAGAAAGAAAATCAGATGGAAGAACTTTTTCATGATATTCAGTTTTGAGTGATTAGGATGTAAAAAGACAAAACAATACTACTATAAACCAATAAATAAAGAGCCAAGATATTTCTTTCATTTACTAAAAACAGGTAATAGTGTCTACATAAAAAGCAAAAACAGGTAAAAATATCTGTCTTTCAAAAAGGGTAGTTATCTTCTTATGCTGCAACCTCCTTCATCTCATATTTGTCATATCAAAAGCTTTTGAATTATTCTCATTTTTTTAAAAGGATTTATTAAGGCGGTATCTGAAAAGCCTTTCAACAGAGTAGGAGTAATTTAAATTTATCAAACTATGTCAATGGGCGCATCTACCCAAATCGTTAATAATACTAGCGGTATCATTGTGTTTACATCGATCACTAAGGTGAATGATGATGCTACGTGGTCTATTAACCCACCTGTAGGAACCAAAATCAAACCAGGTGAAAGCTGTACCATTTCCATGGGGAATTCATCTTTTTTCCCCAGGGGTGTAGGTTTTAACTCTGAGTTTATCAATGCCGATCTGGATCTGGGAGGCATCTATCTGGATGATCCCGCAGTAGGCAAGCATCACTTTAATACGAATGGCGATTTCAACTATGCGATCACCAACTCTAGCGGTAACAGCTATGTAGTGGAAGTAAGCAATAAGTAAAAGTCAGCTTTTTCTATGGAAGGTGCCTCAAAAGGGCATCTTCCTCATTTTCAGCTGGGTTTATCAAAATCTGATTTTTGGTAAGTTCACTTTTACCGGAAACACAGAGGATGATGAATTCCTAAGCAAAGAATTTTATAGCAAATCGAATAGTAGTTTAAGAATCAGATATATACTATAGCCGCCCCGGGAGTATACCCCTCCGCTTTTAAACTCCCGGGACGGTTTTTGTACAAACGAAGCCTGGAAGTTTTGCCCAGGCTTTATTTTTATGCTTCAATGATGCCTGAAACTTTCTTATTTGTGATCTATTTGAAATTTATTTTAAGCTAGTATTTGTTACAGATCACAGGCCGGGAAAAGCATACTAACTTATGAGCAGACTGAAATAGCCTTACACTGAATTAAATTTGTACAAAGATCATTATCAATCAGGCGGGTTCCGGCAGCAGAACCACTACTCAAACTAAAGTATTATGCTGATAATTATAGCCAGTATGCCCAAATCGGGTTCTACTTTTTTGTATCAACTAGTACACAACCTTACTCTGAAGGAAGGAGGCTGGTCCACAGAAGATATTCAATCAGATGAGGTACTGTCTCATCTCCTTTCAGGTGCTCATAATTATGTAAAAGCAAACAATGCAAAAACGTTATTAAAACTGGTGTTAAAAGCTGGAAAAAGAGGTTTGGTAGTGAAAACCCATTCTCCCTGTAGCAAAGCCCTGAAAAGATTAACCCGCTGGGGGCTGATCAAGGTGATCTATCTCTACAGAGACCCTCGTGATGTTATAGCTTCTACTTTAGACTATGCCCGTTTTTTAAAAGAAACCGATCAAAACGACAGCTTCCGCAATATCGATAGTTTTAAAAAGGCTCTTAAAGAGGCGGAGCAGTGGTGTGAGATTGCGGAAAGCTACCTCGATATTCCTGCTGCTTTAAAAGTGAAATATGAAGAGTTGGTAGCTGATAATTTATTCATTTATAAGAAAGTAACTGAGTTTCTGAATATCAGGAAACAGGATAGTGAGCTAAAGGATATCTTAAGCCGTTTCCAGCCTGGAAATATTGCATTCAAGAGTAATATTAAGTTCAATAAGGGGAAAGTAGGTCGTTACAGAGAGTACTTCTCCGAAGAGGAGCAAGAGGAAATGAATCAAACCCTGAAGGCTTTCCTGAACAAATGGGGTTACAAAAGCTGACAATGAAGAAGCCGGAGAAATATTTTTGATGAAACTTTCAGGATCAACAAAAACTTTATCAAAGCACATATAGCCTGGAACTTAAGGAAGTATTAGAATACTAGATCATTAAAACCTAAATTTGGTGGGTCGTGGGCTTAAAAAACAGAATTGTAATGAATTGGGTATGAGCAATTCAAATTGACTTTTGTGTTTCAAGCCTTAATGAACGCCAATAAGAGTTTAATAGCTATACATAATGAATTTGAAAAAAAGATCAGGAACTTTTAAAGATTTCCTTTTAGAAAAAGATCAATTAACAGAATTGATAACCGGGCTAGTAGTATTTATAGTTCTGATGATCGTCTTCCAGCAATACTACCCTTATACGGTACTAACAGGAGACAGCGGTGATTATATTTTAAGGGCTAAAGAAAGGTCAATGGGTCTTTTCAGACCGTATGGTTATTCCTTTTTTCTGTATATGCTTCATTCTATATCAGATCAAATCAGTGTTATTATATACGGCCAATCCATATTATACTTTCTCTCTACAAGCTTTTTGGTTTTTACCGTAAAATTCTTTTTTGCAGGAAAGAAAATTGTGTTCAGGGTTTTTTATTTCTTGATGATCTTTAACCTTTTAGCACTGTATTCAAATGTTTTATTAATGTCAGATAGTTTGTTCTATTCTGTTAGTTTAATATACATAGCGACATTGATATGGTTTTACCACACAAATAAAATATGGATTTTTATTGTTAATCTCATAATACTATTGTTTCTTTTAAATATAAGGTATGTTGCTTTAATATACCCGATTTTGTATGTTTTGTTTTTTGTGATCACAGGTTTTAATAGAAGGAATATTGTGTTATCAATAATTCCTTTTATTCTGTCGTTTGTGTTCTACAAAAACGTATCATCAAATATGGAAAAGAAGTCGGGTATCAACACCTTTTCTGGCTTTAGCGGTTGGGCATTAGCCAATAATGCCTTGTCTGTAATACCATATATCGAACTGGAAGTTAATGATATAAAAGACCCGGAGGTAAAGTATATACACAGCTTTGTTAAACAGTTCCCTGATTCACTCTATACACATAAGTTTATTAAAGGAACAGGCTTCATGTGGAATAACAAATATGCCGGTAAAAGAATTTTGTACAATAATATTAAGACTTATAATATGCCCTATCCCCAGGCATGGGTAAAAACAGGGGAGATGTTGAGTGAATACGGTAAATACCTGATATTTAAATACCCATGGCTTTACTTCAATCACTTCATCATACCCAATACCATCAACCTCTTTAAGAATTATACCATCCACTATCCCAACACCTATAAAGCTGTCAAGCTTGACTTTTTCAAAGTTCCAGTTCAGGAGCACACCTATGATGATGGTTTGGTTAATACTATTAACCCCATAATCAAAATAGTTAATGTACTGATCTGGATATTGTTTTTAGCTGTTACTATTCTGTTTATTTTTAAGAATAGTATTAGTTCTAGGGAAAAAGGGATAGTGAAATTCATTTATGCCTTTTTATTAAGCTATGGTTTTATGAGTGTAATATCACACCCAATAAATAATTTCAGGTACATTATACCGGTTTATCCATTGGTTATACTATTAGCCTATTTGATTTTTAATAGATTAAAGAAATAGTATTGATAATGAAGGGCACAGGCCAGGGTATGGGAAGGGATAGACGAAATACCTGTAAAAGCAGCCAATGACAGCCTTGAAGCCTGGTATAAGAGGAGGGTAAGTGATTTTGAAAGAGAAAAAGGAGGGTATGAATAATGCATATCCTATGAAGTATGAAGATCTGGCAACTACGGATGGGATAGAAAAATCAGATCAACTTTTCAATAGTTTTTTCTGCCATACTCCTGCATCCGAAACTACATGAATAAAATAAACGCCCTGGGGCAATGGACTAATGTCCAGTACGGGACTGTCATGGGTTTGGAATACTAGTTTGCCTTCCTGGTTGTGTATCTGAACGATAAAATGGCGATAGCTGTACGGCAGTTTCAGGTTGATCAACTGACGGGCCGGGTTGGGATACACCTCTGGAGTAAGGATAGAGAGTTCTTCTTCCTCACTTATGGGGTTACAAATCAGATCGTTGATCTTTTGCCAGAGGGTATTACAGAAGATTGTTGGCACAGCAGTAATACTTCCATTGGGTGCTTCTCCCATACGCACCATTACCAGCCCTTGAGAAGGTGATAGGCTAACTACCTGTCCGTTTTTGCCCAGCCCGGCTATCATATCTGCCGGTGCGTCAGGTGCAAAAGAGCCATTAAAAACAAACTGTAACCCCGGCACCATATAGGAAGCTTTTCCGCCCAACCACCACAAATAACCGTAAGATTTATTTAAGTTTTGGGAAGTATTCACCATTTGCCTGAAATAAGCCGTATCGTGAAGTAATGTATCGGTGTTCCAAATTCCGTTGTTTTGAACCAACAAACCAAAGCGGGCCATAGAGCGGGCGTTGCTGAAAAAAACATTATTGTAGCCCAGTTGGATCCATAAACCGTTCATACCTGTTTTGCTGAGCATACGGCTGTTGGTATAGGTATTCAAATTCATACTGGTAGCACTTTCCATTACGTCTTTTAGCAAGGTATAAGGAGCGTTGTGATAGGCCCAGCGGCTACCGGCACTGGCCAGGTATAATAGGCAACTGTCATTCGTGCAATCTACATCGGGTACACCGTCATCCAGCCCGGTAGTCATGGTCAATTGGTGCCAGATGGTGATGCTGTCTTCCTTAGCTGGCGGGGCGTTGGTCCAATCAGTGCCCAGGTAGTCAGAAGTTTTGTCGTGTACAGACAAAAAACCTTCTTCCTGAGCTTGCCCTACTTGAAAAGCCCGCAGGCTTTTCCCGGCTGAAGCCCAGTACCAAAGGCTGTCATGCCTGAAGGAGCCAAAATATTTTTCCAGTACGATATGCCCGTCTTTCAATACAATAAAGGCCTTGGTGTTTTCCGCCTCCAGGAAATCGTAAAGCGAATCAATCTTGTCAGGGCACCAATTAAGGGTAGAAGGGGTAAGAGTATCCCAGCCATTACCAATTAAAGGAGGGAAGTAAGGTGATTGGGATCGACCTAACTGAACGTAAAACATTAAGAATAAAAAAAGTAGCTTTTTCATAACCCAGGTTCAACTCCCTTTAAGACTGTTAATTTGATTTTCGGTTTAATAAGAGCATAATTTTTTTTGTAAAACTCAAGCTTCATGGAGTTCTATACGATCTGTAAAGGACTCAATCCAGAATAATTACACTTACCACCGCTTATACTACACTTACTCATTTATCTGTATTGTCAATGCATAATAGAACATAATTTCAAGAGCATAATACGGAAGAACCTGGAAATCTACTCTATCGTTTTTCCGGTGATCATTAACTAAATTATTAATCTAAAAAGATCAAAATGAAAAGAATTCTCTCTATTTCAGCAGCTTCTTTAGCTATCGGTGCTCTTGTTATTGTTTCATGTCAAAAGAATAATACCGATGCTCACGAAAAACTGAGCACTCAAATTTCCAAAAAGAGCAGTTCAGACTTTAGCCATTTTATAAGATTTCCCGATGGAACCTCCCTGATAGATGCCAATCCCGGAGTCGATTTTGTTTTGCCCCCAACGCATGAAGTTGTTGCAGTTGACCAGAACAATATGTTGATGCAATCGGATGGTGGCAGTATTACCTGTACTTGTGAAAGCAGTAGCAGCGGAGGGTGTGACCCTTTTAAAGCAGGGAGTAAGTATGGTTGTATTAACGAAGAGTGTAATGATTGTGATGGAAAAACAAAGGTAGCTGACTTAAGTGATAACCTTGTGCTGGTTTCATCGGCAGATTTTGTTATCAGGACAATTGACCCGGGAACAGAAATAGATTTGTTCGAAACAGTTGATGAGTTTATGGCTGCTCCGGCTTTTAACGATATTTTGCTTCGATTACCTGAAGTAACGGACAGAATTAACGAGATTTATGAACAGATCTATCCCGGAGGTGTACCAGCTTTTATAACCGATGATAATATTAACTCAATCCCTTCAACATACAAACGCTTGGCCATTAATCTTTTTGGAACGGCAGCTTTTTTTATTGTTCCGGATACTTATGGCAATCAGGGATTGTATATTTCGTCTGATGCTGGTGCTGGAGGCATTACTTGCGATTGTAAAAGTGGAAATTCCGGTTGTACTAAAAAGAAGAGGTTCGGGGTTGATTATTGCAGTTCAGGAAGCTGTAATTCCTGTAACCTGGATGGAATATATAAGCTTCAGGGAGTTGAATACGATGTACAATATATCGATGGCTATGTATATGAAATGCTACCAATGGAGTAAGCCTGTGTTGTTTAAAGGATAACTATTTTATCAATAAACCAAACTGCTCAATGCCTTTGTGTTTAATTAGCACAAAGGCATTTTGATTTTAAAAGGATACGCGCTAAAAGCTTTAATATTTTTCATTCATATAATTGACGGATTCCTGAACTAACTCTTTAAGGATATTTAGATCTATGTCTTCTAACTTATTTACATATAGGCAGGCTTTGCCGGTTTTGTGTTTTCCCAGTTTTGTCATAAGTTCTTCATAGCGCTTAAAACCAGGCATTATATACAAGGTAAGATTTTGCTTGCGGGGCGAAAAACCGGTTAAGAACCAGTCGCCTTCACGGCCGCTTTCGTATTTGTAGTGATAATCGCCAAAACCGATAATGCTGCCGCCCCACATTTTGGGTTCTTCACCGGTTACTTCTTTCATCATTGCCAGTATGGCAAAAGCGTCCTGTCTTTTCTTTTCCGGTTCTACCTGGTTTAAAAAAGCCTCTGTATCGGTATCATTGGGTTTGGTTTTAAGTTCTGCTTTAGCCATAATTTTTTAATTAATCTCCTAAATTTTCCATTTTAATAAGATACCACTTTTTGTCAATTAGCTTGAAGTAATACTTTGAGTTTGTTCCTGTTTCGACTCCGGTAAAATGAAGTAACCTTTCGTTAGTTGGTCTAAGCTCCATTTTGTAATTATCATATAGCTGAGGGATTTCTCCGTATCCAATCATATAAAACCACCTGTGTTTCCAATTATCCTTTTCATAATAAGAGGTGTCGATTTTATCTCCAGGTAGATAATCTTTCCAATGGATAAACATTAAAGGAAACTTAGTCCTTCTAAGCTGAAAAAGGCTATCCGTCATAAAGGAATAAAGGAAGCTGTCAAAATCTTCGTGATTGCTTGTGCGGGTTTGCTTTTTGGACTTAAATTCTGCCAATTCTTTTCTAAGGTTTGATGTTTCGGTTTGAAGGCTATCAATAAGCTTGTTTTCCTTACTACAATTATTATTTTCTACCCTTTTACAGGCTGAACATAAAAGTCCAATGATGAAAAAGGCGATAAGGTATTTCATAGATTATTCAAACTCTTGCAAAGTGGATATAAAAATAATAGAAGCCGGTGACTCATTGAGTATGGCATCGTTTATCCAGGTGGTAACAATTATCTTTTCCCCTATTTCCCGAGTGTTTTGTTTGCGCAAATCAGGGTTGTAGGGATCTTCATCTTCATGCTTATCTATGATCTCTTTGTCATCCAGCAGGCTGTAAAATACTGCCGGGGGTTCTACGCTTTTGTCGATTAACTGGTAATTGGTACCCCGGGCTGTATTGCTTACTTTAACTTCTACAGGGTAGTTGATAAAATTGTTTTTTGATTTAGAAGAGATCACCCAACGTCCGGAGGTGGTCTGTACAAATTTCACGTAGCGTATTTCCGTTCGTTTGATCTTCAGTTCTTGCTTTGGAGAAGGGGAGTGGAAGTTCTTAAGCTCCCCCAGAACCTGGGCGCTATCAGGCGTCATAAGCTTGTATTCACGGCCTTTTTCTACGAGAATGTAGGGATTGGAAGACAGTTTGGCCGCAGTTTGTTCGTTGTAGGTTTTTCCGATAGGGCGGGTTTGCTCCCCGGTCTTCAGGCGGACATCATTTAAAATACGCCCATCAGCCACGTCTACCGCTATCCAGTTCTCATCAGGCAGAATCCGTGGTTTGAGATATTCCCCTGAATTCTCCTTAAAAAACCAAATGACAGCCACCACCGTGCCGATGATCACCTCAAAAAACAAGGCGCGCAGGTAAATAGGCTTAATATCAATCTTACTAGTAATGCCTAAAAAAGCAAATACGGCACTAATGGTAAAGATCACGATCAGTAACCAGGTGACAAAATTGAGAGGTGATATAGTAAGGATGGTTGACATGTATTATACAATACTAGGCATTTTTTAGTAGTTTATACCTGATATCATCAAGGCTTTTAAACCCCGGTTAAGATAAGATTGGCTTTTTCTTGCAAGATTATTTATTGTTAGATTTATTTAACAACAAACTAAAAAGAAAGTCATGATAAAAACGATCATTAAAAACTCATTCTTGTTATTATCAATTACTATTGCTAATGAAATAACAGCGCAAAGCTTTACTAAAGATTTCCCGGCAAACGAAAATCTCTCTCCAGAATTAACCTATCCATCAGGTGCTTCTTTGTTGAGCAGTAGTATATATAAAGTCCGCTTGGTAACCAGGGGAACAGGTACCAAAACAGGCGCGTCCTATCTGGTATGGTATAACACTAATAATTCGCAATGGACTATTAGATTAATAACGCTAAAAGCTGCCTTTAGTAATTATCCAGTACTAATAGTTGAAAATGACACGGTTAAAATACAAATAGATCATTATCTTACATATCCGGTGAGGGCTTTTGTGGAAGAGTTAGATGCCGATGAAACAGATGTGGAGCCTCATATTTACGGTAGTGCTTTTCAATGGCAGCGATTATTAAATGACCTATATTATCTGGATGGGGATGTAGGCATAGGAACAGATGATCCCGATGCCAAATTAACAGTAAAAGGAAAGGCCCATGTACAGGAAGTGAAAGTAGATATGTTAGGTGCTTTAGCCCCTGATTATGTTTTTGAATCTGAATATGAATTGATGACGCTGACTCAATTGGATAGCTGTATTAAAGCTGATGGCCACCTTCCCGAAGTACCCTCAGCAAGAGAAATGCAAGAGGAAGGGATGGAATTAAAAGCTATGAACTTACTATTGCTTAAAAAAATTGAAGAGCTGACTTTGTATGTTATCGAATTGCAAAAAGAAGCCAATAGCAGTGAAGATAAATTGCTAGAAAAGGAAAGACAATTGAGTGAATTAGAGAAAAGATTGGCCAAAATAGAAGAGGCTTTACAATGAAGAGGTTTGAGTTGTTACCTTAGCTCTCTTACCTAAATCAAAAACATAAAAATGAACAAAACTTTAATTCTTTTACCAGCACTGTGGCTGGTGGCCTGTAATAATTCCACTCAACCGGAGGTGAGTATCAGTGATAAACTGCAGACTGAAACGGATTCTTTTTTAACTGCTTATACCGCAGAGTTTCAAAAGCTGTATTACGCTTCGGCCCTGGCGGAATGGGAACTGAATACCCATATTGTAGAAGGCGACACCTTAACTTCTAAAAAGGCGGAAGAAGCCGGGGAAGCCTTTGCCGCCTTTACCGGTAGCGAAGCTAATATCAAAGCTGCCCAAAAATACCTGGAACAAAAAGAAGAGCTTACCGATCTGCAAGTACGCCAGCTGGATGCCGTATTGTATGCAGCCGGTGCCAATCCTCAGGTAGCAGCAGACATTGTAAAACAAAAGATCAAGGCCGAAACCGAGCAAACTAAAAAGCTCTTTGGCTTTGATTTTAAGATCAACGGCCAATCCGTTAGCACTAACGAAATTGACGGCATTCTGGAAGAGTCAACCGATCTGAAGGAGCGCCTCGCGGCCTGGGAGGCTAGTAAAGAAGTGGGGGCGGAGCTGAAAGGTGGCCTGGAGAACCTGCGCGATCTGCGCAATAAAAGTGTACAAGCCTTGGGCTATGAGGATTATTTCAATTTTCAGGTTTCCGAATACGGCATGAGCACTCAGGAGATGCTCGATCTCAATCATCAATCCATTGCTGATATCTGGCCTTTATTCCGGGAATTGCACACCTGGGCCCGCTATGAATTGGCGGAAAAATACGACCAGCCCGTACCGGAATATCTGCCTGCTCACTGGCTGCCCAATCGCTGGGGCCAGGAATGGTCGCCTATGGTAAAGGCTGACGGCCTCAATTTTGACGCAGCCCTGGAAGCAAAAGGCAGCGAATGGATCATTAAAGAAGGGGAGGATTTTTATAGGAGCCTGGGTTACGGTAAGTTGCCCGAGACTTTCTACACCAAGTCTAGCCTTTACCCCTTACCTGAGGGAGCCGATTACAAAAAGAACAACCACGCCAGCGCCTGGCATATGGACCTGGAGAACGATCTGCGCTCGCTTATGAGCGTGGAGCCCAATACCCGCTGGTGGAATACCGTTTTACACGAATTGGGTCACATTTATTACTACCAGGCCTACAGCACTGATACAGTACCGGTTATCCTGAGAGGAGGGGCCAACCGGGCTTATCACGAAGCCATAGGAACCCTTATTGGCCTGGCTAGTATGCAAAAACCCTTTTTGCTGCAAAAAGGTTTACTGCCCAAAGATGTGGAAAGCGATGAAATCCAGACCCTGTTAAAAGAAGCTTTGGATTATATCGTGATCATGCCCTGGGCCAGCGGGGTGATGACAGATTTTGAGCACGCTCTGTATTCGGAAAACTTGTCTGTAGACCAGTTCAACCAAAAGTGGTGGGAACTGAAAAAGAAATACCAGGGCATCATACCACCTGCAGAGAAGAGGGGAGAGGAGTATTGCGATGCTGCTTCCAAAACCCATATTAACAATGATGCAGCTCAGTATTACGATTATGCCTTAGCCAACGTGCTGTTATTCCAGTTTCACATGCATATTGCCAAAAATATTCTGAAGCAAGACCCGCATAATAGCAATTACTACGGCAGTAAGGAAACGGGGCAATTCCTGTTAGCTTTAATGGCTCCCGGAGCTACGGTTGACTGGAAAGAGAACCTGCAGGAAAACCTGGGCGAAGGCATCAGCGCCAAAGCTATATTAGAATATTTTAATCCTTTAATGGCCTGGCTGAAAACGGAGAATGAAGGAAGGGAACATACCCTGCCCGAAACGGTTTAAACAAAAAGTACAGTACTATACAAAAACGCTATTCCTTTGGGATGGCGTTTTGTTGTTGAATAGAATTGAAACTATCATTGCGGGCATTTCGACTGGAGCCTGTCCTGAGCCTGCCGAAGGGCTCAATGTCCCGCGATCTCATTATCACTGCTAAAAGTTTGAGATGCTGGGCCTGCCTGCGGTAGGCAGGTCTTCCCCGGCATAAGCGCTATTTGAGTTAGCTATTAAATAGGCTATCATCGCGGCCTTAGAGCCGCGATCTCAAAGGTTAAGACGATAGGTTCTTTTTGTCTGGTACAATGTCACCCTGATTTCTATGACACCGCCAAAGGATTATGATAATTTTTTTCATGGGGTCTGCCGTCCCTATCGGGAGGAAATCCGGCAGGCAGGTACTTCCTTTGGAAAACCCAGACTGACAAGAGGTTAGCGTGTTAAAGCCACGATCTTCTCGTGAATAGCGGTATTCTGATAGATCCCGGCAAAATTTTCAGCTCCGGGGCCGTAGGCCAGAACCGGTACCATGGTAGCGCTATGCCCCCCGGTGGAGAAGCCGTGACGAAGGGAGTTGTAATCGCTTTGCTTACCCATAAAGGGAATTTTCTTTTCTTCACTGGCCAGGGTAAAGCCACCCGTTTCGTGATCTGCCGTAACAATTACCAGGGTGTTGCCGTCTTTTTCGGCAAAATCCAATACCGCTCCTATAGTTTGGTCAAAGTCCTGTACCTCGGTTACGATGTAATTACCGTTATTAGCGTGGCCGCCCCAATCGATCTGGGAGCCTTCTATCATCATGAAGAAAGGCTTCTCTCGCAATTTCAGGTAATCGAGGGCCAGACTGGTAGCGTGAGGTAAAAAATCACCCCGTCCATCCAACATGCGGGGCATACCATCTTCAGCCAATAAAAAACCGTATTTGGAGGTGGGGTCCAGCGGTCCCTCAGCAGGGAGTTTAGCCGTATCTAATAGATACCCGGCTTTTTCCATTTTGTCGATCAGCCCTTTCTTTTTGTAAAAGAACTTTTGTCCTCCTCCGGCAAAAAAATCTACTCCTGACTCTGGCATGAAGCCGGCAATTTTATATTCCTTTTTGCGGGAGTCCACGTGGGCATAAAAAGAAGCGGGAGTAGCGTGAGTGATAGATGAGGTAGCGATCAACGCATTGCTCCAATCTTTCTTTTCAAAATATTCTACCAGGGTTTCCAGGGGCTTTTTATCATCATCTACCCCTATAGCACCATTATAGGTCTTCTTTCCGGCAGAGAAAGCGGTAGCCCCGGCAGCCGAATCGGTGATCTTATGGGAGGAAGAAGAAGTGCGGCTCAGACCTATCACGGGGAAGCGAGAAAAATTGGGTTCACTCTCCCCGTAAAAGTAGGCGGATGACATTTGAGAAAGGCCCATGCCGTCACCGATCAAAAGGATGATGTTTTTGGGCTTTGGGGTTCTCGTTACGCCTTTAAAGGCGATAGAAGTGAGCAGGATAGCCATAACTGTGAACAGACTGGCCAGAGATAAAATTAGCTTTTTCATGCCTGGGTTTTGAGGGAGTAAATTTCTGAAAAAACATTATTGCTTTGTTTTTTTAGTCGCCTGAAAACGGTAGATAGAAGGTGAAAAAATTCTTCTGGCTGCCAGCCTAGAGTGTAAGGCAACATCATACTTTCAGAAAGATGAGTTACAATGGCTTAGCGTATGAAATTTTTGGGGTTATTCTAATTTTTCATTTTTTACCATTGCCCGCCACAGCATTTGCCAGCTATCCTTTTCTTTGTGAAGGGTCCAAAATTCCGTTCCTTTTTCCCGGTAGTTCTCATGGTTCATTTGATACTCAATATAGTATTCAATCGATACCATCGCGGTTTGATCCCAGATCTGTATTTCTTTATTCCTGACTTCAAAGACCTTGGTTTTGGCATTATTTACATAATCCCTTATGGATTGAAGACAGGCCTCTTTTCCTGTTACCCAGGTCTTTAGGTCAGGGGCCATAAATATTACTTTTTCATGCAGGATCGGTTCTATCTTTTCAAAGATACCCGCTGTCCAACCAGTATTGAAGTCGTCAATTAATTGTTTAATGGGATCACTCATTATCATTTTTTTGGATGGCACACAAGGTTCCTGCTAAGAAGTGTAGGAACGGTTTGGCTGGTTGGGCCTATACTTTATAGCCATTATTGTAGGTAGTTTATTTGTATTTGATCAGCTGTTCCAGTTCTTCAATTCTTTTACGAGTAATAAAAATCATATTGCTTATGTAGGCAATGCTCAGCATATGCCCTCTATATCCTTCTGCTTCAATAGCACTTTCAGTTCTCCTGTTTAATACCCAAGCATTTTGATATTCTATAATTTTTTGTCTTATTGAGTCACTTTCTATTTCTTTTATATACGTTAAGAATCTCTTGTTTAATATGGAATCTACTTTCTGAAATTCAAGGTTTAGGCAGATTTTATGTTCTGCATTATTTCCATCCATGCTATCACAATCTGCCTTGTCAGCATGAAGCATATAAGGCTGGGATTTCATCAGATTTGCATCTGAATGATCTTGTGCAATTCCAGAATTACAGAAGAAACCACCAATTAATATCAATATGAATCTATTCATTTTGAATTACCTGTATCTGCTAAACAAACATAGCTGAAAGAGTTTCATTTACCAGCCTTCGATACGAATTTTCTTTACTCCGTTCCGAAAATTCACTCAGGCTGACAGAACCACAAACAACAAACCCCGAACCACAAACCAACTCTTCGGTCTCCGGGCTTCCGACTGCATCAAAGCTCACTCCACTGCCTGAGCAAATTGCTGTAAACCTGCTGCAATACCTGGTTTTCGCTGCCCTGGGGATTACTTTGGTATAAAGATTCCTGTACCGAGCGCAGCTGAAATAGTAGTTCCCGCTGGTCGGCATTGCGGACAGCACATTGCATCCAGGTTACGGCAACCTGCCGTGTGCCTTCCGTAACCGGGGCTACTCCGTGTAAGCGGGTAGTAGGATAGATAATGGCATCGCCTTTTTTGAGCTTATAGGATATATTGCCACTGGGGCTGTGTATCACCAGCTCGCCACCCTGATAAGTTTCGGGTTCGTTCAGGAAGATCGTCATACCCACATCGGTGCGGATGGTGGGATTGGCGCCCATCAGTGGGCTGTCTACGTGCCAGCCGTAACCCATACCCCCGGTATAGCGGCTAACTAAAACAGGTAAAACTATGGTAGGCATAATAGCAGCCTGGAGCAAGGGGCTGCCAGATATTGCCTGCCTGATAATGTGTTGCATCTGGGCTAAAGCAGGGCCTTCCGGCAATTGGCGGTTATTTTTTACCGCCTGGGCAGCATCGCTGGCGGTGGCTTTGCCGTCCACAAATTCTGCTTCGGTTAAAATGGTATCAATGTGCTGTAACTCTTCGGCTTTGAGCAAGCCGTGTATCTGCAAGTATTGCGAAGGTATTTCGGTGTTCATTTAAGGTTTGGTTTTGAAGCCGGAAAATACATAAAATAGAAGCAGGGCAAAAGGCTCTTCTTCATTCCGTACCTGTCTTTCCATTTCTTTTAAAACTACCTTTATCGCTCGCAATGAATTTAACGCAACCTGATCCAAATGAAAAAAGCTTTTTTGAAAACTCCTGCTGGTACTATTTGTATTGGTGCCGGTGAAAATGCCATAGAGTCTATTTCTTTTGTAACCGAAGCTGGTGTTAATGAAGATGATGCTTTACTGGTAGAAGCTCAAAAACAACTAACGGATTATTTCAAAGGTGATCTCAAAGAGTTTGATCTACCCCTGGCTCAAACCGGAACAGATTTCCAAAACAAGGTGTGGCAGGAAGTAGCTGACATACCTTTTGGCAATACAATGACTTACGGTCAACTCGCCCTTAAGCTGGGTGATGCTAAACTGAGCCGGGCAGTGGGTACGGCCAACGGCAAAAACCCTTTTTTGATAGTGATGCCCTGCCACCGGGTAATAGGTGAAAAATACAAACTAACAGGTTATGCCGGAGGGCTGGATAAAAAGAAATACCTGTTGCAACACGAGGGCAGTCTGCCTCCTGAGCAGCTTAGTTTAACAATTTAGAGATGAATGCCTACCGGTAAGAGTTTTTTCCTTGCCGGATGAGAACGGAAATGTTCTTTTACAAAACGCGTCATGGGAACTACTCTCATGCCATCGGCTTCAATCATATCCAGGGTTTTTTCCAGCATAACCTCAGCCTTGCCGCTCTCTACAAAATCTTTGGGAAAATCAACTTTGGTTAGAAAAACCTTTTTTTCTTGTAGTTGGTACTCAATAATGGCCAGATGATCGTCTTCCCGGACTTCAAAATGGCGCATTTCTTTATTATCAACAACTTCCATAATAATTGAGTTAAGGTAACAGACAAAATGCACAATGGTGAACAACATTTTGCCTAAAGGGTTTTGCAAAACTACAAATCCATATTTTTACTTTACATCTCATTAAAAAATACTATTGATGAAGTATCGTTTATTCGGCAACAGCGGCCTGCGGGTGTCGCCTCTTTGCCTTGGTACCATGACTTTTGGGGAGAACTGGGGCTGGGGAGCTTCAGCGGAAACCAGCCGCGTTATCTATGATCTTTATCTGGAATCAGGAGGTAATTTTATCGATACTGCTAATGTATATACCGAAGGCAGCAGCGAGAAGATCCTGGCCGACCTGATAAAACCGGAGAGGGATTACATCGTATTGGCGACTAAATATACCCTTTCCAATACTACTCATAATCCCAATAAATCCGGGAATCATCGCAAAAATCTGGTGCAAAGCGTAGAAGCCAGCCTTAAAAGGCTAAAGACCGGTTACATTGATCTGTTATGGTTGCACGCCTGGGATTTCACCACCCTGGTAGAAGAAGTAATGCGCAGCCTGGACGATCTGGTAAGAGCTGGAAAAGTATTATACATCGGTGTTTCCGATACTCCGGCCTGGATCATATCCCGGGCTAATACCATGGCTGAGTTGAGGGGATGGACGTCTTTTATTGGCAATCAACTGGAGTATAACCTCACCGAGCGCACACCGGAACGCGATTTATTACCCATGTCTGAAGCTTTGAATATAGGTGTGGTGGCATGGTCGCCCCTGGGAGCGGGCATACTTACTGGCAAATACCTCAATAAGGGTAATCAGGGCAGTGACGGTGACCGAATGGACGGCAGTACGTCTTATCGTTTTAACGAGCGCAATCATCAAATAGCCAAAGCAGTAGTGGAAGAAGCGGCAAAAATGAAAGTGAGTCCTGCCCAATTATCACTGGCCTGGATACTTCAACAGGGAGTAATTCCCATTGTCGGTGCCCGTAAGATCGAGCAGATAAAAGATAATCTCAAAAGTATTGAAGTTGACATTCCGGGAGAGGTGCTGCAACGTTTGGACGAAGTAAGTGCGATAGAACTTGGTTTTCCACATGATTTTGTGTTGCGCAGCGGAGCCCAGAAGATGATCTACGGTGATATGGTACACCAGATAGAAGGGATTGGGAACCCCAATCTCAAAAGCTGATACCTGGCTGACAAAGCACTTCATTTTCTTGCTGTTTATTTGTCGGTATGGGATACCGGATCGCTTTAGTTGTTTTGAGTATGATTATTTGCTTTTCCTCAGCGGGTCAGGATGAGGAAAACGACTCAAATAAAGTAGCTTATTCCATAGTGCCTTTGGTTTATTTTTTGCCCGAAACGGGCTTGGGCTATGGGGTAGGGGGAGTGGCCTCGTTTAAATGGGGAGGCTCGGTTAACGCCAGCCAGGTGCAACTGGCTGCTTCTTATACTACTCTCGATCAGATATTGATCTTTATACCTTACCGCCTTTTCTGGAAAAACGATAAGTACCTGGCTTACGGAGAATTGGGCTACTACCGTTTTACCTATCAGTACTTTGGCAATGGGATTGACGCCCGGTCAACAGATGAAGAGCTGTTTGATGTTACCTTTCCGCGGCTAAGGGCGAGTTTTCTATACGAGATTTTCCCGGGCCTTTATCTCGGTGGCCGCTACTGGTACGATGACTTCAGGATCACTTCGGTAGCCGCAGAGGGTATTTTGGACACCCAGAATATAGTGGGGAACAGGGGGGGAGAAGTGGCCGGCTTGGGTTTTGTGATGAATTACGATACCCGCGACAATCAGCTTTACCCCTCTAAAGGCTGGTTTATTGAAGGCGTATTACTGCCCCATTTGTCGTATTACAACAGCGATTTTGAATTTTTTAAAGTTTCCCTGGATGCCAGCTGGTACTGGAATTTTTACAAAAAGCATATCCTGGCCTTCAATACTTATCTGGAATCCAATTTTGGCAATACCCCTTTCAATCAATTGGCTTTTCTGGGAGGGCCAAAGCGCTTACGGGGCTTTTATGAAGGCCGTTTCCGCGATAATCACGCAGCTGTATTGCAGGCAGAATACCGCTGGATGTTTTACAAAAGGTTTGGCCTGGCCGCTTTTACTTCATTAGGGAATGTAAGCTCTACTATTCTGGGTTACGATTTTGCCAAAACGAAGCTGACTTTTGGTGGAGGCCTACGCTTCCAGGTTACCAGAGATGAAAAGGTGAACTTGCGTTTGGATGCTGGTGTAGCGGAAGACGGTTTAGTTAATTTCTACATCACCTTTGCGGAGGCCTTCTGAAATTCCCTCTTCATTATCAAAAGTTTATATCTGTATCATTTTTTAAAAAGTGTAAATCATCAAATGATGAAACTATAGCGCTTTATAAATCAACCCCGTAAATTAATTATTGAAGATTTAGTGATATTCTTTGAATAATTGATCCTGGCGAAAAGTGCTTTAAATCAACTTATTAATGAAGATAAATGTAACTTTGTGTACCACTTTGCCGCTGGAAACATTATATTGTAGACGATAATATTCGGGGATTTGAGGTTACGATTACTACTGTTAACTCTGCTGTTTTCGACTTGTTTTGCTTTTGGTCAGAACCCAACAGCAAACTTCAGCAGTAACGCCCTGGATACCTCTGGTGTTTTAAGGGTTTGCCAGGGTGATGTAATAAGCTTCACCAATACCAGCACTACATCAGGCCCCGTAACTTATGCCTGGGACTTTGGGGGTGCAGGTGTGCCCAATGTCGTAAGCCAGGAAAACCCGGTGGTAAGCATGAATTTCCTCGGAACCTGGAACGCCAGCTTTACCGTTACCGATTTTTTTGGAACAGACGACACCACCTTTACCATTGTTGTTTCCAATACTCCCCCTACGGTTGGTTTTAATCCCGATACCGTATGTACCAGCGATCCGGTATTCAGGCTCAACCTGGGTACGCCTTCAGGGGGTACTTATGCCGGAACCGGAGTAGTGAATGACCGCTTTTTTGACCCTTCTATTGGAGTAGGTACCTATACCCTGGATTACTATTATACAGGACCCAACGGTTGCCGCGATAGTTCCCAGGGAACCATTACGGTGGTGGACGGCCCCGCGGCCTCGCTTTTTGAGATCAACAATTTCAACAATTGCAACGGTTTTACCCTCGCAAATCCCAATTTTACGGTTACCGTGTTTGACGGTTCTGCCGGAGTTATTACTAATTACCAGATCATATGGGGTGACGGTAGCCCGGATTACAATTCGGCTACAGCACCCAGTAACCTGAATCATACTTATTCCGGGCAGGGAATATACACTCTTAGCTATATTGTTATGGCTGGTGGTTGTACCGATACGGTTCGTTATGATATTTTAAATACCAGTAACCCTGCATCACTCAACGTTATTAATCCTGGAAATACCAACGGTTGTGCTCCTTTTACGGTTGTTTTTCCCCTGACTACTACCAATACGGATACCACTATTATTTATACAGTAGAGTTTGGCGATGGTACGGATACCACTTTTCCACATCCGCCTCCGGCTACTCTAACTCACGTTTACGACAGTACCAGTTGTTTAGAACCCTTAGGGGTATGGACTATAACAGCTACCGCTACCAACGCTTGTTTAACTACTACTTCAACCGTTAATGGACCTTTTGTAACCGAACCGGCCGTAGCCTCCTTTATACCCGATGTAGACAGTATTGGCTGTGTAAACCAGGTGACTGTATTTGAAAACAATAGCATACCCGGTTTTACTAATGCCTGTAACCGTTTTATGACCTATGTGTGGGATTACGGAGATGGCTCACCCCGGGATACCCAACAGGTATTCTCCATTTTCCCTCCCAATCAAACCCATGTTTACACCGCTACGGGTAACTATAATGTAACTCTCTGGGCTGTTCCTGCCGGTAATACTTTTTGTGATCTTGACAGCATCACCATTCCTATTTGCATAGATGATGCTCCGATCGCCAGCTTTAACGTGGATGCAGTGGAGGGCTGTTCTCCGTTAACAGTTAATACCACCAATCTTACGGCCAGTCCCCAGAACTGCTTGGATTACGATGTTTTGTGGTCGATCAATCCTGCTACTGGCTGGACTGTTATTAACGGGGATTCCCTTACCGGCTGGAGCCCCAGCTTTGAGTTTACGGTACCGGGAACTTATACACTACAGTTACAGGCAACTAATGATTGCGGTACAGATGTCATCGATACAGTTATTACAGTACAAGACATACCAGAGATAACTTTCCCCCAGGATAGTCTGACCTACTGTGATACGACTATCATTGACTTCCAAACGGATCCCGATCACATGCCTTCGTTTTTGGATAGATTTTCGCCTATAACCCAGTATCAATGGACTATTACCCCCAATACGATCACTTATCTTTCCGGTACCAGCGATATTTCCCAATATCCTGTGATCAGGTTTGAACCAAATTTCTATACCGTAATATTGGAAATTACCAACGGTTGCGGCACTGATGCAGACACCCATTACATAGATGTCAATGCTATTCCCCTGGCTGATTTTTTGGCTTTTCCCATTTGCCAGAACGATACAGTTTTCTTTTACGACTCTACTTTTGTTGACCCTTTAAACGGAGCACCTATTCAAAGTTGGCAATGGGACTTTGGTGACGGTAATAGCTCTAACCAGCAAAATCCTTTTAACCTTTATTCCACACCTGGTATTTACACGGTTCAATTGGTGGTTATCGATAATAATGGCTGTAGTGATACTGCCGTCCAGAATATTTTTATCAAAGATGCACCTGAAGCCAGTTTTACTTTTGATACAGTTTGCCAGGGTAACCCTACCACTTTTACTGACTTATCAACTTTCGATGCAACATTTGGCAGTCCTATTCTTTCTTATAACTGGGATTTTGGCGATGGTTCCGGGACCTCAAACCAGGCTAACCCTGGCTATACTTATACTGCAGCAGGGATTTATCCCGTAAACCTTGCAGTAACCGATACTTCAGGCTGTGTAGATGATACTACTATAAATGTTTGGGTTCACGCTAACCCGGTAGCCTTCTTTTCCCCTCCTCCCAGTTGCGTGGGAGACAGCATAACTTTTTACGATTCCACTACAGTAGACCTCACCTTTGGCAGCCCTTTACAGAGCTGGCTTTGGAATTTTGGCAATGGAGATACTTCTGACCTGCAAAATCCGGTTTACCGCTACAGTGTACCGGGAACCTATGTTGTTAGCCTAAGCGTAACGGATACCTTTGGCTGTGGGTCTTCCTATACAGATACCATTACCATCCTCAGTAAACCGGGGGTGGGTTTTAGCATGTCGGCTGATAGCATTTGCAGCCCAGGCTCAGTTAGTTTTCTTGATACTAGTGATGCAGGCTTGAGCCTTCAGTGGTTGATCAACGGGGTTCCGGCCAGCACTTTACCCAATCCGGTCTTTAATTTCGTAAACAACTCCAGCACTACCGACAGCTTAATTATTATTTCGCTCATAGGTACGGCTGCTTCTGGCTGCCAGGATACTGTTGTTGATACCGTAACCGTACTGCCTAAACCTTTAGCCGATTTTAGTTTAGGAGGGACAAGCAGTTGTTCACCCGATACCTTAATACCGATTAACAACACTTCCGCAAAATTGCCTGCCAATTATTTATGGACAGTATCGAGCCCGGCAGTAAGTATTGTCAACCCTACGGATTTTGCTCCCCAGATCATATTTCCGGCCAATAGTTCGGGCTTTGATTCTACCTATATCTTTACCTTGATAGTAATTAGCGCTGATGGCTGTGAGGATACCATTTCGTATAATTATACTTCTTATACCTTGCCTACCGCCAGTTTTACCATAGATACCTCGGGTTGTGGGCCATTCAGTGCCCAGGTAGGGGATAGCTCAGTGGCAGCCGATACCTACAGTTGGTCAGTGAGCCCAGCAGGGCCACTTATTGATAACAATACTCTTGCAGAGCCAACCTTCACTTTTCCTTTAAACTCAACTACTAATCCAATAATCTATCAGGTTCAATTAGTAACGGGAACCAACAATGGTTGCTTTGACACGGCTACCGTTGATGTTACCGTTTTTCCAGGGCCTATCAGTGCTTTCACAGTTGACAATAGCGATGGCTGTAGCCCGGTTAGCGTCAACTTCACCAATACCTCCGATCCCAATGATGGAAGTGCTATAAGCACCTTGCAGTTTTTCTGGGATTTCAACAATGGGGTTACTTCCCAGGCTCAGGATACTTCAGTGGCCTTTACCAATATCGGGGTAGTAGACAGTCAATATGTGGTTTCACTGGCGGTACAAAACACAGACGGCTGTACAGACACTTTGAGAGATACCATAACAGTTTACCCTGATCCACGGGCTGAAATCACCTTTTCAGATACTTTGGATTGCGCGCCTTTTGAGATTGATACTTCGATAGTCCGGGCGATGATCTATCCCCAGGCTAATGACACTTACGAATGGCAGATCTTAAACGTCAGCGGAGGGATAGTTGCTACCTTCAACGGGCCGGATGCCATTAATTACGCTATTCCCCTGCCCGAAGACAGTGTTTTTGTGAGATTGATCACCAGTAATGTACACGGTTGTCCCAATGATACGATAACTCAATTGTTTTATTCCATTGACGATCCGGTAGCTGCTTTTGGCTACAATGCCGATGCCGGCTGCAGCCCCTTTAACCTGGAGCTGTACGATTCCAGCACGGCCGGGGTAAGTCATCAGTGGTTTGTTAACGACAGTCTTTACAGCACTGTAGCCAACCCGAATTTTACCTTGTTCAACACAAGCAACACCCAGGATAGTTTGATTAACATTCGTTTGGTAGTAACGGCCGGAACCGGTTGTACGGACACCCTTACGGATACAGTTACCGTTTATCCTACTCCCCGGGCTGATTTTGAATTTGCCGATGCCTTTATTTGTTCCCCTGATTCCATTGGGATTATTGATCAGTCCCTGGGCAAGCCAGGGCTTACCTATAATTGGACGGTTGACGATCCCTCTGTTGTTGTGGTAAATGGCAATACCTCTAGTCCTGGTTTTGTATTTCCGGATAACCAAACGGGTTCTGACAGCACTTACCTGGTGCAATTGGCTCTTACCAGCACAGATGGTTGCAGCGATACTACCTTTCGCTTTATAAGAATGCTCAGCCGTCCGGTTGCCGATTTCAGTATCGATTCTATCAGCTGTGGTAACGACAGCCTGAGACCGCAGAACAATTCTCTGTATGAGAGCACCTATTTGTGGAGTGTAAGCCCTTCTGCCGGGGTGGTAATAGATGACAATTCCAGTGCTAATCCCGCTATTTTCTTTCCGGTTAATACTACCGCAGATTCTATCATTTACACGGTGAGTTTACAGGTTTGGACGGATTCCCTTTGTACCGATACCACCAGCCGGATAGTAACGGTTTACCCTGAACCTTTGGCTGACTTCACCCGCAGTGATACAGCCGTTTGTGATTCCTTCAGTGTGAGCTTTACCAATACCAGCGATCCCTTTAACGGTGAGGGTATCGGTACCATGCAATTCCAGTGGGACTTTGGCAATGGTATTACCAGTATGGCCCGGGATACCAGCATAATTTACCGAAATACGGGAGTTCGGGATACGGTTTACAACATTAGCCTGATAGCTATTTCTGAGCACGGTTGTAGTGATACCACTACTTCTACGGTAAGAGTTTTTCCCGAGCCCATTGCCCAATTTACTGCTACCAATACGGTTGATTGTGCTCCTTTTGTGTTGGACACTTCTGTTATACAAACTATAGAATATCCCTTTGCCAATGATACTTACGAATGGTATGCTGACGGGGTATTAATCGGAACCGGAGCAGCTTTTCCCGGTTTTACCATTCAGAATGATGGGGATACGATAACTGTATTATTAGTGACTTCCAATGTACACGCTTGCGCTCCTGATTCTCTGAGTATTGATTTTATTTCCATCGAAGATCCGGTGGCGGCCTTTGGTATCAATGCTGCCGCTTCCTGCAGTCCGCACCAATTGGAATTATACGATTCCAGTACCGCAGGGGTGAGTCATCAATGGTTCTTTAACGACAGTCTGGTCAGTACTTTGGCCAGTCCGGTTTTCAATATAGTCAACCAAACTACTGACCAGGATAGCGTTATAATCGTGACACTGGTGGTAACAGCAGGCGGTACCGGTTGTACCGATACCATTACCGATACGGTTACAATTTACCCCACACCAATTGCTGATTTTGTTATAGCTGATTCTTCTTTATGTGCCCCTGACTCAATAAGCATCACCAATTTGTCTCTGGGCAAGCCCGGTTTAATTTACGATTGGCAGGTCAGTAGTCCGGCTGTGACCATTACGGGGCAGGGAACGGCTAATCCGGGCTTTGTGTTCCCGGACATTCAAAGTGGTTTTGACAGTAGTTATACCATTCAACTTATCGTTACGAGCACAGACGGTTGTACGGACACTACCTCTCATGACATACTCCTGCTTAACCGCCCCCTGGCCAGTTTTACAATCGATTCGGCTCTTTGTGGCCCCGATACTTTGTTCCCACAAAATTTGTCGCAATTTGGCAACCGCTATTCGTGGACGATTAACCCGCCTCTTTTCATAACGGATAGCAGCAGCGCCAATCCCGGAATTTTCTTTCCGCTCAATACTACCACAGATTCCATAGTTTATACTCTCGATCTGCAATTGTGGAATGATTCTAACTGTACGGATGTTATCAGCAGGTCAATAACGGTATATCCCAAACCATTGGCTGATTTTACCCAAGGTGACACTGCTGTTTGCGATTCTAACTTCATAAGCTTTACCAATATCAGTGATCCCTTTAACGGTGAGGGCATTAATACCATGCAATTTCAATGGGATTTTGGCAATGGTATTACTGCTAACGCTCAGAATACCAGTCTGATCTTTAGAAACACAGGTGACCGCGATACCATATATACGGTAACTCTGATCGCCATTTCAGAACACGGTTGTAGTGATACTGTAACCTCCACAGTAAGGGTATTTCCCAATCCCCGCTCAGAATTTATTACCGGTCCTACCATTGATTGTGCCCCTTTTGTGCTGGATACTTCCATTATTCAAACAGTGGAATATCCTTTAGCCAACGACAGTTATGAATGGTATGCCGATGGTATCCTGCTGGGTAACGGGCCTGTTTTCCCTGGTTATACTATCCAGAATGACGGGGATACGGTAACTATTATGTTGATCACTGCTAATGTGCACGGCTGCCCGGCCGATACACAGGCGGTAGATTTCATTTCTATTGTTGATCCGGTCGCTGCTTTTGGTGTTTCAACGGATAGGGGTTGTGCCCCTTTAACCGTAAATTTTTCCGATAGCAGCTCTGCAGGAACTATCCACGATTGGGACTTTGGCAATGGTTTAACCAGTAATCTACTCAACCCTACCGTCACTTTTACCAACAATGGAACTTTCGATTCTACTTATACCGTTACCCTGATCACCACAATTCCCGGAGCGGGTTGTACCGATACCATCCAGCAGGATATAACCGTTTACGGGGCTCCCCGGGCGGGCTTCTTTACCAATCTGCCTTGTTTTGGAGATTCCATTTTCTTTACGGATACGTCTTTCTTCCGTACCCATCCCATAATGGATTGGTTCTGGGATTTTGGTGACGGCAACACTTCCAGTCAAAGAAATCCCGCACACCTTTACAGCCTGGGGGCCTACGTGGTTTCCTTAACGGTAACAGATACCAATGGTTGTTCCCATACTTACAGCGATTCCATTACGTACCGCCCTACACCGGTGGCAGATATTGGTATTAACTATTTCTGTCAACCCGATTCGGCCTGCGTAAACGATACCGTTTTCCTAAGTGATAATTCCACTATAGCCCCATTAGGGGGTAATATTACTATTTGGGAATGGGATGTAGACGGAGACGGCACAGACGATTATTTCACTCAAAATCCCTCCCATATCTACCCGGCTACCGGAACTTATATCATCCGCCTGGTTGTAGAATCGCAATATGGTTGCCGCGATACTACTTACGATACTATACAAATAAGTGAGCCTCCCTTGGCAAACTTCAGTATAGCGCGCGACAGGGGTTGCGGGCCCTTTACCACCACTGCCAGCGATTCCAGCACTGGTTTGATCCGCAATTACCTTTGGGAACTTTACGGACTGGACGGCAATGGCAATCCCGATATTATTTACAGCAGCACCAATGTCGATCCCAATCCGCTACCCAATTTGATTGCTGCTGGAAACCGCGATACCACGTATTATATTTCCCTTACCGTAAGTAATTGCTGTGGCTCTTCCACTTTAACAGATACCATTACCGTGGTACCTATACCGATCCCCTATTTTGCCATTTCGCAAGACTCTGGCTGTTCGCCCTTTACCGCTGTTTTCCAAACAGATGGCCTGGCTACTGGAAGACCAGATTCCATCTTATTTGATTTTGGCGATGGCTCTCCCATAGAAGTATTGCAACCCATTATCAGTGTACAGCCTAACGGAGACACCTTACGGATATGGAACCAGCGAAGTCATACCTTTAGTTATAACGGGCAGGCACAGGACACGGTTTATTTCGTCACCCTGCGGGCGATAAACGAGTGCGGTGATTCTACCTTCACCTTGCCTATGCGTGTGTTTCCCAACAATATCCAGGGCTTTTTCAATACGAGCACTAACTCGGGTTGCGTGCCTTTAACTGTTAGTTTTAATGACCTTTCATTTGGGGCCAATGATGTGAACTGGTGTTTCGATTACGATACGTTGACCAACACCTGTAACGGAGCGGTAAGTGCCGGCTCTAATCCTACCCATACTTATACCCAGGCCGGGCAATATGTAGTAGCTATGTTTGCCAGTAATGATTGCAGTTTGGATACCGTTTACCAGGTCATAACAGTTGATCCGAGCCCCAATGCTGATTTTATATCGAGCAACTTTCTTTGTGTGGGCGATACTTTCACCTTTACCAATACCTCCAGCATAGCTACCGGGACTATAGTGGGCTATCGTTGGGGTTTTGGTGATGGCAATACCTCCAATGCCACTAACCCCACCCATATTTTTAATAATGAAGGAACTTACAATATCACCCTGGCCATAGAATCTTCCAACGGCTGCTTGGATTCTATAACCCGCTCTATTGTAGTATATCCCAATCCCGAAGCTGATTTTGGTTTTTCCAATGCCTGTTTGAACGAACAGCCGGTTCAATTTTCTGACAGTACCTCCATTTCTTCGGGAAATATCATTAGCCGGGTATGGGATTTTGGCGATGGCAATACTTCTGCCCAGATCAACCCTGCTCATACCTATGTCCAGCCTGGTACCTATACGGTTACCCTTACAGTATTGAGCGATAACTTCTGTGAAGACATTTTTACCGATGATATTACCATTTACGATATTCCCGAAGCCAATTTTACTTTCAGCAGGCAGGGAGGCGATTCATGCGGCAGCCCACGAACTGTACAATTCCAGAACCAAAGTATAGGAGCGGTTGGTTTTGAGTGGGATTTTGACCTCTCTTTCCCGGGCAACCAGACTTCTACTTTAAACAATCCTAGCTTTACCTTTAATGAGTCCGGTGAGCACCGGGTGCGCCTGGTAACCCAAAACAGTTTTGGCTGTACTGATACCCTGGAAAGGGTGATAACGGTTTTCCCTCTGCCGGAAATAGATATGATGCTTTCGGCTGAAAGCGGCTGCAGCCCGCTGGAAGTTGAATTTCTCGATCAAAGTGTTATCAACGATACCATTTCTGGTTCACAGATAATAAGCCGTACCTGGTATTTTGGGGATGGTACCCAGGCCACCCGGCCAGATCCCACCAGAACATTTACCACCGGTACCTATTCTGTAGCGCTTGTGGTAGAGACCAATTACGGCTGCAGGGATTCTGTTTTTTACCCCAATCTGATAACGGTAGTAGACGGGCCTTCAGGTGGCTTTACCCATAACCTCATTACAGAGGGCGAAGTAGCTTTCCTCAGTAATGTAACAGGAGGCTTTCAACCTTATACTTATCAATGGGATTTCGGTGATGGCAATACTTCCGCCTTACCTAACCCTACACACCAGTTCGTTTTAACCAGTGCTGGCCTGGATCTGGGATATACGGTATGTCTTACTGTAACTGATGATAATGATTGTTCTTTTATTAAATGTGATACAGTGATAGTGGGGAGTAACTCGGTGTTTGTACCTAATGCCATGGTATTTGCGCCTGGCCTGGAAGGTAGTACAGCTTCTAAATTTTTACCCGCAGGCTTAAAACTAGCCCAGTATCATCTTTATATCTACGATCGTTGGGGGAACCTGCTTTGGGAGAGTACCCAACTTAACCCTGAAACCGGCCAGCCTTCAGAAGCCTGGGATGGAACTTACAACAGTGAGCCACTGCCCCAGGGTGTTTATTACTGGCGAATAGATGCTACATTTAAAGATGGAAGAATATGGAAAGGAAAACAATACTATGATGAAGGAAGACAAACCAATGTAGGAACTATAACGCTGATTCGATGAAGTTGAGGTATTGGGGCGTATTGATCATACTAGTAATAGGTATGGAACAGCTGGTAGCTCAGGATCCTGTATTTTCCATGTTCTATATGAATAAATTATATCTGAACCCTGCCTATGCGGGTGTCAATCGCGATCTGAATGTTTCAGCCATTAGCCGTAACCAGTGGACAGGAGTTCCCAGCCTTACCCGTACCAATACGGCTGCTGTTGATATTGCCTGCCCGAAGAATAAGTTGGGCTTTGGGGCCACTTTTTTTGACGACCTGGCGGGAGAAGGCCTTTTACGGTATACTTATGGATCATTTATTTTAGCTTCCCATATACCTTCCCGGTTTCCCAAGAATTTTGGTATCAAAAAGATGAGAGGGCGTAAATATATCCTTTCTATGGGGCTTAAATATTCAGTAGGAACCAAAACCCTGGATTGGTCCAGGCTGGTCACCTCTGATCAACTGGATGCTATAGCTGGCCAGATCTATGCCAGTGCAGCCCAGGATATACAGCGTTCCACTTCTGATCTCATTCACGATCTGTCTGCCGGTTTTGTATACCGGGGTGAATTGAACCGCAGTGGTTCCTACCTTTCTATGGGAGGTGCTTTGTATCATATTAACCGACCGGTAGAATCCATTTTAGGCTTGAGTGCTTTTATTCCCTTGCGCTGGACGGTGCATGCCTATGCTAACCTCAGGCTGTCCAAGAGGTTTGGCAATGGAATTCCCACCTACCTTACCTTGGGTGCTGTGTACGATGATCAACAACCCTTGCGTACCTCTACCTTTGGAGGGAGTTTTACCTTCGGACGTAATATTCTGGGGGGGATTTGGTTCCGCAACCAGGATTTTCTGTTGCTGGATCGCAATATGGATGCCATTATCATTAACCTTATATATTCTACCAATAATTTTTCAATAGGCTATAGTTATGATATGACACTGTCTACCTTTGGTATTGGTAAAACCTTTGGCACACATGAAATAGGAATTAACTACCGTTTTAAGGATGCCTATCTCTGTAAGAAATCCAGTCGCAGGACCCGTAGCGATAGGGCTTGCTTTCTGGTTGAGCCAAAACACCTGGATAAAAACAACCTCATTAACTTCCTTCCCTGAGATTAAGTTATAGTATTAGTAATTGAATATAAACGTCATGCCTCGCTGATTAATCGATAAGAATATCGATAACTAAGTGATATGGTACGTTAAGGATTAAAGTGTTTGATTTACCTTAGTGTTTGGCTACCATTGTAGTTCCTTTATCCTCTAATCTTTAAAAAAGACATTATGAGTAGATTCTTACTAATTATTAGCATGTTATCATGCTGGTTATCAGTTAGCGGGCAATGTCCTGCTATTACTAATCCTGTAACACTACCTTTTTCAGAAGGCTTTGAAAGTTATACAGGACCTAATCGACATACTACGGATACTAATTTTATCTGTACCAATTCTTACTCCTGGAGATTTGAACAAGCCACTTCTACGGGCTTGCTCATTATGGATACTACCGTGGGACCATCTACCCATACAGGTGCAAAGGCGGCTATATTATCTGGAGGTACAGGAGCAGCAGGTACCGTTAATAATCTTATACTTACGATTAATATGTCCAGCTATGATACTCTGGGTGGTGATATTTACCTTGATTTTTACTTTGCCGATATGTGGGACGAAGCAGATCCTGAAGACAGGGTTTGGGTAAGAGGCAATGACGGTGCTACCTGGATTGAAATATATGATTGGTCAACTGTTAACAATACCGGAAACTGGCAATTTGTACGTGTCAATGTTACAGATTCTATGAAGGCCAATAACCAGGATTTTTCAGCTACCACCCAGTTCAGGTGGGGACAAAATGATAATGCTCTTTATCTTGGTTCATCTTCAGGTGATGGTGTAGGGGTTGACAATATCGCAATTACACAGCCTACCTGTGATGTTCCTTCTAATCTGGTAACTACATCAACGGCACCCGGCTCAGTTGATTTCAGCTGGACAACAGGAGGGGCCTCTAACTGGCAGATTTCTTATGATACTACCGGTAATCCTTTAGGAGCTAATCTTATAGGGGTTGCTACCTCAGCTTTTACCGTTAATGGATTATCTGAGGGGGTCGAATATGATTTTTACGTTAGAGATAGTTGCGGGCCTGGCGATGTGAGTTTCTGGGTAGGCCCAGTTACGGCAAAAGTGCTTTGTAACAGCATTACCGCTCCCTACTACAATGGTTTTGAAAATGACTTTTTGGATCAACCGCCTCTTTGCTGGGAAGACTATGAAACTACTACCAATGCTTTTGTAGAAGTTGAAGACTTTACCGGTACCGCTGCGCCTTATGCCGGTGACCAGGCTTTGTACCTTTACAGTGGAAGCTCGAGTACAACACCCGGTGATGATACTCTGTGGGCCTATACCCCCAGGTTTTCCGACCTTACAGCCGGAGATAAACAGATCCGCTTCTTCGCTAATTCAGACGCTCCACAAGATGAGCTTATAATAGGTACGGTTCCTGATCTTACACCGGGAGCAACTTTTACATCTATTGATACCATTACCTTCCTGACACCGGATACCTATGAAGAGGTAATAGTACCTATAACTGTTGCCAATGGCTACAACGGTACCGATGAGTACATTGTACTATCTCATAGCCTGGGAGTAACCACTGATTATATAAGGATAGATGAATTCAATTATGAAGTGATCCCTGCTTGCCCTAAGATCACAGGTATATCCCTTGTTTCTGTGGGAACGGATACCGCAACCTTTACCTTCAACAGTTTTGGCGGTACTACTTTTAACGTAGAATTCGGACCTACCGGCTTCAACCAGGGAACCGGCTGTACCGGAACCCTTAACCTCAGCGGAGGTAACATTACCATTAATAACAGTACTGACCCTAGCTGTCTGGTTCAGTTAACGAGTAATACGGAATACGATATTTACATCCAGAACAATTGTACTGCCGGGGGTAACGGTATTTCTGCCTGGGAAGGTCCTTTTACCTTCAAAACAAAATGTAATCCCTTTACAGCCCCTTACTCACAAAATTTTGACGGTACCATTGCCCCGGAAATAGATGGTTGCTGGGCGGTGATAGCCTCTAATGCCACTACGATTCAAACGGTAACCTCTACCGATCATGGAGAACCTATTCCAAGCCTGCCCAATGCCCTGGAGATAAATGATGTAGGTGCAACACCCTTCGGTATGCTCATTTCCCCTGAGTTTACCGATTTGCCTAGCGGTGCCAACTGGGTAAAGGTTAAAATAGCCTACGAAGGGGGAGGATTAGGTTTTAATGATACCTTGTTCTTTGGTACCATGGCCAGTCAAACAGACACCTTTTCTTTTGCTCCTTATGATACTATCTTAATGGAAAATACCAATGGAGAATTCGTAGAGACCATAATTCTTTTAGACAACACGGCTTTGATCGGTGCCAATACACACGTGGCCTTTAGCTATAAAGTTGCCGGTGGAGGATATGAATTTTTTCTGGATGACTTCATTTATGAACCCGCCCCAGCTTGTCTCCCACCATTGCCAAACACACTGGGAGCTGTTAATGTTACAGGTACTGGAGCGGATCTATTCTGGGGTGCGGGCTCACAAGGCCAGAAAACCTTTGTAGAAGTAGGGACACCCGGCTTTGTTCCCGGAACAAGTAGTTGGGTTGTGCGTAATTCCGTTCCTGGATCTGACGATACAGCTTCTGTAAGTGGGCTATCAGCGCAAACGGTTTACGAGTTTTATGTACAGGACAGCTGTCTTTCCGGAGGTTTAAGTCCCTGGATAGGTCCTTTTACTTTCGTAACCGGTTGTGCCTTTAACCCTATAACCTTGCCATTTACAGAAGATTTTGAGAGTTATTCCGGCCCTATATCAGTGGATACCACTTTCATTTGTGGAGGGACTTTTAGCTGGAGTTTTGAACGAACTGATCCCAGCTCCGGTGATCTGTTCTTTGATTATACGGCATCTCAGGGTCCTACACCACCTTTTGCAGGACTTCAATCAGCGGGTATTCAAACTACTTCCAGCAATCCGGCCTACCTGGTTCTTACCGTAGATATGTCAAATTATGCCTCCATGATCCAGGCAGTTGAATTATCATTCAATTTTGCCGATCACGGAGATGAGGCTAATCCGGAAGATCGGGTATGGGCCAGGGGAAGCACCAGCGATCCCTGGATAGAGATATACGATTGGAGTGCTTTGAATTCAAGTAATTGGGAATTTGTAGACATACCGCTCACTTTTGCTTTAACAGCTGCCAACCAAACTTTTTCGTCTTCCACTCAGATCCGTTGGGGACAACAGGACGATAGTGATTTAGATGGTGGAGACGGGCTTGGCCTGGACGATGTAAGTCTTGTTGTAATAGCTTGCCCTAAACCAACTAATCTGGGTACAGTAGGAGTATTGGATACATCAGCCAATATTACGTGGTCAGGTAGTTCGCTCAATGCTGATTACGAAGTGTGGTTTGGCCCTCAGGGTTTTTACCAGGGTACCCTTACGACCGGAGGGGTGAGGGTGCTTACCGGAGGATCCGATACCCTGTTAATTGATACACTTAGCCCTACAACTTGCTATGAGTTTGCCGTTCGGGGCATTTGTGGGCCTGGCGACACTTCAGATTGGGTAGGAGCCTTTAGTTTCTGTACACCCTGTGCGATAATAACAGGACCCTATCTTGAAGATTTTGAAAACCACACCGTGGGTCACTTTGACAGCCTGGATAATTGCTGGAGTTTCAATTCTGATAACCCGGGAACTACCCCTGCCGGAGGCTTCTCCTGGGAAGTGAGAAATACTCCGCAAACCACTTCGACTAACACGGGACCGGCTGGGGATAACACTTCTTATCCTGCTACGGGGGGCAAGTGGATCCATTCTGATAATTCGGGCGGAACTGTGGGCAACGAAACCAGGTTAACTTCCCCTCTGATAGACATCTCAGGAATAGCCAATCCTCATTTGCTTTATTATTTCCACAATTTTGCCCCACCTACCTCGAATTTCCGACAACCACTTTACGTAGACGTATTTGACGGAGTACAATGGTTTAACAGGGTACATGATATTGATACCGTATTCCAAAGCGCAGATACCGATCCCTGGAAGGATACGCTGATAGACCTTAATCCTTATAATACCACCGGGATCGTTCAGGTGCGTTTCAGGTCTGCTATTACCCGTGATGATGGTGGTGCAGGGGATGTTTCCATTGACGATGTTTGGATATACGATCTGACTTGCCCGAAACCGACTGGGTTTACCACTTCCAATTTAACATCTAATTCGGTAGATATCAGCTGGACGAGTGGAGGTGCTTCCCATCTTTTGATCGAGTACGGACCTCCTGGTTTTGTTCCCCGCACCGGTAGTGGTACGTTTGCTACCGCTACAACCAGTCCTTACACCCTCACAGGTTTAAGCCCTGGCACCAACTACGATATCTATATACAAGATAGCTGCGGTGTTGGCGATGTGAGTGTGAGAGTAGGGCCAGCCAAGATTTTAACTCCTTGTGTATCTGCCCTCTCGGGAACCTATACTATAGGGCCTTCCGGTAATTACACCAGCTTTAACCAGGCGATCGACTCGCTGAATATTTGCGGTATTTCAGGCCCCGTTATCTTTAACGTTGCTCCGGGAACCTACAACGAGAATATCGTTCTGGTTGATATAATGGGCTCCAGCGCTACGAATACCATTACTTTTGACGGTAGTAATGCTTCCCTGGTGGAGATCACCCATACTTCTGCCGTAGATGAACCCACCATTTACTTCAACGGAGCTGATCACGTGATTATTAAGAATATGACCGTGAGCAATAACAGCACTGGTGATGGCTGGGGTATCCTGCTACAGAACAGTTCTGATTCCAATACAATTGACGCGTGTCATATCAATATGCCGATTACTACTACAACCGATATCATAGGTATAGTAACCAGTAGCAGTCTGACTGCTGAAACAGGTGGTGGTAATAATGCCAATTACCTTACTGTTAGTAATTGTATCATCCGGGGAGGTGAAACAGGAGTACACCTGGAAGGTAATACGACTTCAGCTACTCACAACCTGGGACATAAGATCATCAATAATACTTTCCTCCAGCAGGATGATCACTCCATTGAAGTAGATGGACTAACCGATCTGACGATCCAGGGAAATGATATCGATAGTCTCAATAATACCGGGGCAACAGCTGTCAGATTAGAAGATGTTAATGATTATAACATATCGGAAAATCGCGTTGTGTCCCCTGATTGGGCTTTGTATATACTTGATGGTAATGATGGTTTCTCTCCTGCCTCAAACTCCAGGATAGTAAATAATATGTTGCTGTCTGATGCTGACTATGGTCTTTATCTTAATGATTTTCAGAGCACCGAAGTTTACCACAATACCTCTTTGGGTGAACCTGCATTCAGAATGAATGATCAGGATACAGTAGACATACGCAATAATATATTTGTTTCCACTGGTGATTTTGCCTTTGAATCAGATGATGCCCTGGATGCAATAGATGTAGTGGATTACAACTTGTATTACAGTACCGGAACCGATGCCTTTGACATAGGAACCAGCGTTTATACTGACCTGGCTGCCTGGCAAGCCGGTGATGCTGTCCGCAACGTAAATTCCGTTGAAGGGGATCCGGTTTTTGTATCTCCTACCGATCTTCATGTTTTGGGTAGTTTGGCGGATGATGCGGGAGATAATACCGTTGGTATAACCATTGACATTGATGGCGATACCCGCCCTGCCACAGGCTCTACCATAGTAGATATGGGAGCGGATGAATTCACTTCCATGTTAGATCTTGCCCTGATAAGCGGTGATCTACTGAGGGATATTTGTTTAAGTAACACTGATACGGCTGTAGTACAGGTCAGGAATACAGTTGGAGGTACCGTAGATTTTTCAGTAGATCCATTGACAGTTAATTACGATGTTGCTGGTCCTATAAATACTTCGGGTTCTGTAACCGTGAATACCGGTACCCTCCCGGCTAATGATACCATCGATGTATTGATCTTTAACATTGATATGTCTGAGCCCGGTACTTACACTTTCAATGCTTATCTCGATCCCAATGCTACGAATTCCGTTGCTTTGAACGATACACTGTTTCCGTCAGTATCGTTGGTAGTAGACACCCCGTGGACCGTAGATCCCCAATCGATTACTATTACCAATGCGGTTGACTCAGTTGAGATATGTGTAAAAACACCATTCTTCAGCGGAGGATCTGCGTTTTTCATCTCCGAAGTATGCCATTACAAATTCACTAATGGTGCACCAGTAGGTGGCTGGGGAACTTACCCTTACGTTACAGCCGATGATTATATTGAAATAACCGGTGTACCTGGCTCTGATCTGGGAGGCATTACCCTGGAGCAATGGAGTACTACCGCTCAGATGAGCACCTTTACCTTTGCACCGGGCACGGTACTTAGTCCCAATGGAACAGCTATTATAGCTGTAGGCCAGATGGGTGCTAGTGTAGAAAGCCCTTCGGATTTTTATTATCACGGAAACGGGGCATTTACCGGAACTTTCAGTTCTACCGGTAGCAATGGCCGTATATTAAAAGATGCCAGCGGTAATATTATAGATGCTGTAGCTTACGGAAGTACTTACACTTTCCCTGCTGCCTCTGGAGTAACACCAACAGACTGGTCCGGTACTCAACCCGGCTCCGGTAACTCAAGCGGTATCCGTTTAGAGGGTCCTGATGTAAATTCATCTGCCGGATGGGTAGCCTCAGTTACCTCTGCACAGGATCCCAATACAGTTAATACAGGTGTAATAGTTCCTGCTGCTGGATCAATCCAGGGCTTTAGCTGGACCTTAAACGGTAATCTGGTTGATACCCTGTCCTGTACTTACGTAGGACCTTTTACTACCCCTGGGGTTTACAATTACATCGCTAGTTTCACCAACAGATGTGGTACGTTTGCCGATACGGTAGTAATAACCGTTCCTTCCTGTTTTGCTCCTGTTAGCCTGTCCGGCTCAGCAGTATCAGGTACTTCGGTAGGTGTAAGCTGGGATACAACCGGTCTTGGTAGTACCACTACTTTTGAAATAGAGTACGGCCCTATTGGCTTTATTCCCGGTACAGGTACATCAGTTACTGCACCTGCCGGTGATGATTCTACCACTATTACCGGATTGACGACTAACCTTTGTCAGGATTATTATATAAGGTCAGTTTGTGGTCCTAATAGTCAAAGCCCCTGGATCGGGCCGGTTACCATTTGCCCTGAGCCTACTCCTTGCGATGATATAGACGCTTATGTGGCTAATGATAATTTTGATCAGTCAGCTCTATTTATGCCCTGGCAGAATGGGGGAGCTGCATTATTCGGTGATGCCGCTTTTTCAACTACCCGTTTCCAGAGCGCTCCCAATTCCCTTTGGGTGAATAAGATCGGAGCAACTGCTCCCGATGCTGACCTGGTAGCTTATTTTGATACCATTAGCTCGGGCGCATGGGAAGTTAACTTTGACATATTTGTTGAGAGCGGAGCCGGTGCTTATTTCAACATCCAGCAGAATCATGCCTTCACCAGCGGAACCAATTACTGGGGTGCTGAAATTTACTTCGAGAGCAATGGTACCGCTTCAGTAGAGTACGATAACCCCCTTGTGCAAGCTGGAACTTTTGCCTACACTCAGAATCAATGGAATAATATCAGCACGGTTATTGACCTTGATAATGATTCCATATGGATCGAATTCAACGGTAGCAGCACGGGTATAGGCTGGGCTTACTCCGCAGCTAATCCAACTGTACCCTTGCAGTTTAATGGTGTTAATTTCTATTCTGGAGTTCAAACAGGACAGACCTACGATATTAATTTTTACGTAGACAACTTCTGTGTGACTTCCCGCGCAGTATGTCCTCCTCCAACAGCCTTGCAACTCGATTTCACGGATTGTGACAGTGCAGTTGTCAGTTGGACTTCAGCATCAGCAAACAATAATACCATTTTGGAATGGGGCCCAAGCGGATTCCCTCTAGGATCCGGAACAAGAGTGAATTCTCTTTCCAGCCCTTATACTATCACCGGTTTATCTTACAACACGCCTTACGATGTTTACGTGGCTGATACCTGTGGTGCAACAGATACCAGCTCCTATGTTTCCATTACATTTACTACCGATCCTTTACCTGTAGTAGAGGCTTCATTTACCTTTACACAAACAAGAACCGGTTTGAATGATGCCAATATAGACTTTGATGGCAGTGGCTCTGTTGGAGCTAATAGCTACAGTTGGGATTTTGGCAATGGCTCAACAGGTACAGGAGTTAATGATAGTAGTCAATATTCCGGTAATGGTACCTACGATGTAACCTTAACGGTTACCGGGGATTGTGGTGTAACTGATGATACAACAATTACCATTACCGTTAGTGGTATTGATCTTACTGAAAACCCCCTTGAACGTTCCTTGAGAGTGTATCCTAACCCTTCTGACAAAGTGGTTACAGTTGATTTTAATACTTTAGGACAATCAAGTGCTATTATCAGAATTACCGATATCAGTGGCCGTGAGATGATGCATCTTGAAGAAACCGCCATCAATGGTAATACTCACAGTCGGAAGATTGATATTGAGCAATTAGCTCCTGGTACTTACATTATAGAGATCAGTACCGGGGATATGACAGCTTATAAGAAGTTAAGCGTCCGCTAAGTAATTTCATAAATACCGTTTCTCTAAAAAAGCTACCCACTGAAGGGTAGCTTTTTTTTTACTTACACTTTAATACTACAAGTTGTTGTACCTGAGTTGCTTTGTGGCCAAAAATGCAGGTAATATGGGCTTGTTTGGTAAGGGGCAATTTTTATAAGCCGTAAGACCCTAGAGGGCCTAAAGTATTATGCGTGCATAGATAAAAGACTTTGAACACATTTAACTTTTTGTTAAAATTGTAGACATTTTCCTTAAAAATCAAAATTGCTTTTACATTATGAAAAAAAAATTACTCCTATATGAGATGGTAAATTGTCGTACCAGTTCTCAATCTCAAACCAGTTTATCCTTCAAGCGATATTGTTCAACCTGATAATTATTGATATCAGTGTAGCGATCAAGAAGTGTGGATAATAGTTGCTTAGTCAGGCGATTTTACATTTCTTATCTGAATGAAGTATACTGTGCCCGATAAACTTTAGGAAGGAGACCACATATATCGTTCATACGGTATTCTCGTATTGTAAGTATGATACTGAATCGGTAAGTTGATTAGATTTTGAAAAAACAAATCATTTACTGTGATATGCAAAAATGACTTAGTAAACGCGTGTTTTTCCTTTTTTTCGAAATTATTTTCGCGGAGGAACAGATAAAACCCTTAATTTGTAATAACATTTCCTTAAAAATCAAATAATAAACGCTCTGACATTATGAGAAGAATCTTACTACTGCTATTAAAACTCAAGCAATGGGGGCAATCTCTTGATTCTCCTTTAGCTAAAGCTCTTGCTGCGAAGAGTTTTTCCGCTATGAGTCTTTTTTTCGTAGCTATATTTTTTAGTTCAACAAGCTTTCAGGCCAAAGCAGGTATATACAATGAGACTAGTCCACTGCAATGCGTTAGTACCGGGGTGGACACCTTATATTATACTTTTAATCAGGTACCGGCTCCTAGCTCAGCAGCTACCATTACTTTCTATTACCAGGGCGACTTGGATGGAGGTGCAACGGGTAACGAAATGTTTACTCTGTATGATGAAACGACCACTTCGGTGGGTGTTTCTAACTGCACAGGAGGTTGTACGGTTGCGAGTGGTCAATGCCTATCCACTTTGGACTCAATAAAATTCACTATCCCCCTAAGTACGTTACAACTGTGGGCTTTAGACGGGGTAATTGAGTTTAAAGTACACCGGGGGTCTGGTGTAAGCCAAACCCTGTGTACTAATCCCGGTTCCTGTGCCCAGATCAAGTTGGAATATACTTCTGTTTCGGGTCCTGATGACGCGGGGGTAACATCGGCCACAGCCCTT
>JANQHO010000094.1 GCA_028277105.1 Owenweeksia sp.
GAAACCGGGCTTCGCTATGCCCCGTGGCGGTGAGAGCGGGACTCGAACCCGCGGTACGGTTGCCCGTACGGCAGTTTAGCAAACTACTGGTTTAAGCCACTCACCCATCTCACCGGGTTAATATATCCTTTTCGAAAAAGGGGTTGCAAATTTAGCCATAAGTGAGAATTATGCAAGTACTTTTATTGCATTATTATTCCGGGTATTGTATCCTCACGTGATAAATATTCATCAGCATTTTCTTAAATATCTTCTTCACTTCTTTGATCTGCTTAAGTGTGATGTCAGCATTCTCAAACTGGCCGTTATCCATCTGATGATCAATAATACTCTCTACCAACTGGTCTATTGCAGTGTAGTCGGGTTTAACAAGGCTACGGGCTGCTGCCTCTACTGAGTCGGCCATCATTAAAACCGCTGTTTCCTTTGAAAATGGCTTAGGGCCAGCATAAGTGAATTTATTGAGATCGACTTCTTCCTCCGGAAAGTTTTTGATGTATTGCTTGTAGAAATACATAACGGTACTGGTACCGTGATGGGTACGGATAAAATCGATCAGTAAGTCGGGAAGGTTGTGCTTTTTGGCCCGTTTAATGCCTTCTTTGACATGGCTAATAATAATCTCGGCACTTTCTTCAAAAGACAGTTCATCGTGCGGGTTAAGGCCGGTAGACTGGTTTTCAATGAAATACATAGGGCTAGAAATTTTACCGATATCATGATATAAGGCTCCTGTACGCACCAATAAGGCATTACCTCCTATAGCCAGTACTGCTGCCTCCGAGAGGTTAGCTACCTGCATGGAGTGTTGAAAAGTGCCCGGGGCTTTCTGTCCCAGTTCCCTTAAAAGCGGATTGTTGGTGTCGCTGAGTTCCAGTAATGAAACATCTGAAACCAAACCGAAAAGCTTCTCTTCAAAATAGATAAGGGGAAAACAAATGAGGGTTAAAAAGCCATTCCCGGCAAAAAAGGCAAAATTCATCCAGTTAATATTGTCGTATACCCCACCTTCTTGTATAATGGCCAGGCTTAGATAAGATATGCTGTACACTGCTGTAATTTTTCCAGCGGTTAAAAACAACTGGCTTCTCTTGTAAAAACCAGAAACTAAAATGATGGAAAAAATCCCCACTACAAACTGGAGAAAAACAAACTCAAAGCTGTTGGGAATAAGAAAGCCCACCATCAGCATAGTTACAATGTGTATAAATAAGGCCAACCTTGTGTCAAAAAAAGAGCGCATAATAATGGGCAATATGGGAAAGGGGGCCAGGTAGATATAAGAGGGATCAAAGTAAACTACTATCCTGGCCATAATTACTATGAGCAAGACATTAAGTAGTATAAAGGTAATTTGAGAAATATCTTTGAGGACATAGCTCCTGAACTGATTGAGGAAAAGATAAAGCGCGAGATAGAGAATGGATACTAACAGCACCTGTCCTGCCAATATGAAATAACGGCTGTATCTGCTGCCTGATGATCCTTCGTAAGCTATCTTGAGAGAGTTTAATTTGGTGTAGTGCTCCTGATCTACCAAATTGCCCTTAACAATGATCAACTCACCTTTTTGTACTGCTCCTATACTGGGTAGCACTCCTTCCAGCTGGTTTGTCAGGAATTTATCGGTGGTGTTTTCATCATAGGTGATGCTGTAATCCAGTTGGTCTATCAGTAAGGATACCATCACGGTATGCAAGGGGTTTTCTTCTTCAAAGGACAGAGTTTCTTTTACCTTCTCCGCTGCCTCTTTTATGGTGTAATAGTTGTCCAGGGAAGTAGGTTGGCTCAAGCCCTGGGAAGTGATCAATATCTCCCCGTACTCTTCTGTCATCACCTCTTCCAGGGGTTTTAATACACCCTTATCATAAATACTTTGCAATATGCTTAATCCTTCTTCCCGGAGTTGTAGTAACTGTATACTATCCAGTGTTATATCACTAATCCCCTTCATCCGGTTATCAAAATCATCTTCAAAGCTTTTTATAGCCTTTTCTTTTACGGAAGGAAATTCCTTCAAAAAAATAGATTTTGTTTCTCTTATTTTTTCCTTTTCCTCCTCGAGCTGTTCCTGGCTTTTGATCACCGGGAAGTCAAAAGGAGCTACCAGATTATTGTACAGCCAAGGTTTGCCCTTTTGAAATTCGTACTTGAATTTAGCTTCGTGAGGATTGAGGTATACCACTACCGCAACCGAAATAACAAATAGAATGATACTTGAGATCTGGGTTTGGCGGTTCTGGAGGTAAAAGATTAATTTCTTCATGAAATAGTTAACACCAATCAAAAATAGCTATAAACTAACGCTGGGCAAATTGGGTTAATTTTTCTGTAATTTCGCCACCTCAGCATAAAAATCAGATAAAAACAGATATGAAAGAAGTAGTAATTGTCTCTGCAGTACGCACCCCTATAGGTGGTTTTCTGGGAAACCTTTCTTCCATTCCCGCCACCAAACTCGGTTCTATTGCCATAAAAGGAGCCCTGGAAAAAATTGAACTCGACCCTAAAGAGGTACAGGAAGTGCTTATGGGTAATGTGTTACAGGCCAATGCAGGACAGGCTCCTGCCCGACAGGCTGCCATTGGAGCCGGACTCAGTGATGAGATCCCCTGTACTACTGTAAATAAAGTTTGCTCTTCAGGCATGAAAGCTATTATGCAGGCTGTCCAGGCCATCAAAAGTGGTGATATTGACGTGGTTGTAGCCGGAGGTATGGAAAATATGAGTGCCGTGCCGCATTATCTGGAAAATAGCCGTACGGGCAATAAATTTGGAGATACCAGGGTAACTGATGGTCTGATCAAGGATGGACTTACAGACGTTTATAATAATGTTCAGATGGGTAATTGCGCTGAGCTATGTGCCAAAGAGATGAACTTTTCCCGCGAAGAGCAGGACAATTTTGCTATTGAAAGCTACCAGCGCAGTGCCAGATCCTGGAAAGAAGGAAAATTTGATAGCGAAGTAGTACCGGTAGAAGTACCTCAAAGAAAAGGAGAGCCCCTGGTGATACGAGAAGATGAGGATGTAAGCAAAGTTATTTTTGAAAAAATACCGAATCTGCGCCCTGTTTTTGACAAAGAGGGTACGGTTACCGCTGCCAACGCTTCTAATATCAATGATGGTGCGGCAGCCCTGGTATTGATGAGCAGGGAAAAGGCAGATGCCCTCGGTATGAAGCCTCTTGCCCGTGTAGTTTCTTACGCAGATGCGGCACATCAGCCTGAATGGTTTACCACTGCCCCTGCCAAAGCTGTTCCCATCGCTTTGGGAAAAGCCGGTTTGTCTACTGAGGAGATTGATTATTTTGAACTGAATGAAGCCTTTTCTGTAGTGGGTCTGGCTAATATGAAACTATTGGACATAGACAGTTCTAAAACCAATGTAAATGGCGGAGCTGTTTCCCTGGGCCACCCCCTTGGTTGCTCCGGAGCCCGTATTATTGTAACCCTAATTAATGTTTTAAAGCAAAACAACGGCAAATACGGTGCTGCCGGAATTTGCAACGGTGGCGGTGGAGCCTCTGCTATGGTAATAGAATCACTCGCTTAAAATTATGCCTTACGGTATCTGTAGCCTTAGCGTTGTTCCCATGCGGCTGGAACCTTCTGACCGTTCGGAAATGGTCAATCAGGTAATTTTTGGTGAAAGCTTCCAGCTTATCGAAAGACGCAAAAAGTGGTCTAAGGTGAGGCTGGCTCACGATCAATATGAAGGCTGGTTGGACAATAAGCAGTTCGATCTGATCGAAGAGCAGTTTTATAAAGATATCCAGGCGATTCCTGCCAGGATTACCGCAGAAATGATAGAGATCATTGCTGAACCGGCTGATAACCAGTTCTTTCCGGTTTTAATCGGTTCTTTACTTCCCAATCCCGATCCTAAGCATCAAAAAGGAGCCTGGATAGGTAAACGCAAATTTGAATTTGACGGAGTTTCTACCCTCGGAAAACGCTCGCGCGAAGAGTTGGTGAATTTTGCCTATCAGTACATCGGAGCACCCTATTTGTGGGGCGGCCGCACTCCATTTGGCCTGGATTGTTCAGGCTTTACCCAAATGGTTTATCGCCTGGCTGGTTATACTATCCCACGCGATTCGCCTCAGCAGGCCACCCGGGGGCTGACCCTCAGTTTTATTGAAGAATCTGAACCGGGAGACCTGGCCTTTTTTGACAACCAGGAGGGGCAAATCGTCCATGTAGGCATTATCCTCGAAGATAACTATATCATACATGCTTCCGGCAAGGTAAGGCTGGACCGCCTCGACCAAACCGGGATTTTCAACCCTGAAACGGGAGAACATACTCATAAACTGCGTGTGATCAAAAAAATAATTTAGTACATTACCTGCGTTCATTTAAGCAGATGAAAGCATGGTAGTTACAGAAATAATCCCGGTAGAAGAAAACGGCATATCCATCCCCTACTTTGAAACAGCTGTGGCTGCCGGTGACCCGGCTTATGTCTCTGAATTTTTTACTTCTTCCATTAACATCAGCGAAGAGCTGGTAAAAAACAAGAAGGCTACCTTTTGCGTAAGGGTTAACGGTCAATCCATGATAGATGCCGGTATTAATGACGGTGACCTTCTGATCGTAGACAAAGAACTTTCCCCTGAAAATAAAAGCATCATACTGGCGGTAATTGATGGGGAATACACTGTAAAAAGGCTGATCGTAAAAGACGCTGAATTATATCTTCAACCGGAAAACGAGGCTTTTTCGCCTATCAAAGTAACCCGGTTTATGGATTTCCGTATTTGGGGAGTAGTAACCGGTGTGATACGAAAATTCCGTTAGTCTTCGTCACCTTCCAGTATCTTAAATAATTCTTCTAATTTGGGAGTGAGGATAATTTCCGTTCTCCTGTTTTTAGCCCGTCCTTCTTTGGTTTCATTGGTAGCAACGGGATTGTATTTGCTCATGCCCGAAGCTGTTAAACGGGAACCTTTTATCTGGTATTCTTCTGTGAGTAACCTGGTAATAGTAGTAGCTCTGGCTGTACTCAGATCCCAGTTGTCTTTAAAACGGGGAGTATTGATAGGAACGGTATCTGTATGGCCGGTTACGTCAATATTTATTTCAGGGTTGTTAAGCAGTACCTGGGCCAGCTTTCCTATAGCGTCTTTACCCTCCTTATTCAGGTTAGCACTGCCTGAAGGAAAAAGCAGTTTATCACTGAGAGAAATATAAACCTTACCGTTCTTTACTTCTACACTCAAGTCCTCGGCTTTAACATTAACCAGGGCATCCTCTACCCGTGTTCTAAGCCTGTTAACTATACTTTGTTGCTGCTCCAACCTTTCCTGTAAAGCCCTTAGTCTTTGGGCCCTGTACTGCAAAGCCTGGTCTTTTTCATTTAATTCAACACCCCGTTGTTCTAATTGCGAGAGTAAGGAAGCTTTGTCATTTTCACATTTCTCGCGATATTCCTGAAAGGAAGCACTTGTTCTTTTTAATTCTGATTCCAATTGCCCGATATTACCCTGAAAACCAGCACTATCGCTCCGCAAACGATCGATAGTATTTTGAGCGGCTGTATATTTCTTTTTCGATACGCAGGAGGTAGAGAGTAAGATCGCTATAAACAGAGTAGCAGTTGATAAAATGGCTCTTTCCATAAATACATAAGATTATCACGATCAAAAGTATAAAAAAGACTCATCTCTGTGGGCTAAACTCGTACCCAAGCCTCCTTCTCCTTACAGGAAGTGATTCTTTTTTGTACTCAGGCACACCTGGCGCTAAAAGAAAAAAGCCTCACAAAATTGTGAGGCTTTGGCGATGCGTAGAGAGGGATTACTTTGTGATCCTATAAGGGGAGCTTCAAAAGCTGATGATCCCGCTCCTAATGTTCACTTAATTTTTGTTTTTGGCTTTCTCTCATATTATATGGCTCATCCAAAAACAAAAAACCCGGCCATTCCTGGCCGGGATCATCTGTTTTGGCGGAGAGAGAGGGATTCGAACCCCCGGAACCTCGCGGTTCAATGGTTTTCAAGACCACCGCATTCGACCACTCTGCCATCTCTCCTTGAGGGCTGCAAAAGTAAAAATATTTTCGGCTATACAAACAACCAAGTCCTTACTTTAAGGTCTTGTTTAGTATATTTACTTTTGTTCTATATTGATAAATCGAATGGTAAAACTTTATACTTTTCTTATAGCCCTGCTCTTGCCATTTTTTGCTTTCTCCAAAAAGATGGCTATGGAAATATCCTATGCGGAGTTTATGAACCCTCAAAGGGAAAGCTACCTGGAACTCTATTTTGCCCTGGATGGATATTCTGTAGATTATGTTAAAGACAGTGAAGGCAACTTTAAAGGAGGGGTAGAAATTACCGTACAAATATTCAAAGGCTCCGAATTTGTAACCGGGGATAAATTCAGGATTCTGAGCCCTGAAACAAAAGATACTTTAAGTTTATTTACACAACGTTTTTTGCATCAGCAACGCTTTTTACTGGATAACGGCAGTTATACCATGAAGCTGGATATTAAAGATATAAATGAACCAGAAGAAGTATACAAGCTTGAACAACCGGTAGAAGTAGCCCTTGCAAGACAAACAGCTCTTACTTCCTCTGACCTCATCTTCCTGGACAGTTTTAAACCTTCAGTCAGTAAAAATGCTTTTTCTAAATCAGGTTATGATCTGGTACCTATGGTGAGTTCCGGTGCACTGTTTTTGACAGAGGATATAAAAAAACTCTCTTTTTACATTGAGTTCTACAATTTCGACCGCACTATCGGTACCGACTCTGCCTATCTTTTGCGTTACTACATTTATGATGTCAATAGGAATGTTGTTTTAAACAAGTATGCCTCCTACAGCAAAAAAGAAGCTAAACAGGTGCAGCCCCTGCTGTATTCTTTTAATATAGAAAACCTCCCCTCGGGAAATTATCAGCTTAAAATTGAAGCTAAGGATAAAAAGGGAAATACCCTTATTAGCAGGGAAAGCTTTTTCTACCGCAAGAACAGTAGTGAAGAGCCTTTGATAACAGGCAATCTGGAGGACACAGACATTACCGGAACTTTTGTAGATCGACTAGGTGGTTTTGACTCTGTCTATCAATACATCAATTACCTCCATCCCATAAGTTCAGATGCGGAAATAAACTATCAAAATTCATTGATCGAAAGCCGGGATATCGATAATATGAAACGGTATTTCTATACCTTCTGGAGTAATAAAAATGATGCTAACCCCGAAGGGGAGTGGAACGAATATCACAAAAAAGTAAAAATTGCCAATCAATATTTCAGTTCAAAGATCAGAAAGGGCTATATGACGGATCGGGGTCGGATATTTTTAGTTTACGGCAAGCCCGATATTAAAGAAGATAGAAAATTTGAACCCGGCTTACATCCCTACGAGATTTGGCAGTTTAACCGGATTAACTCTCCTTATGCTATGAATCAAACCAATAAGATTTTTGTTTTTGCCGAATTTCAGCCTTCTACTAACGAATATGAACTTATTCACTCTACCGCTATAGGCGAATTGAACAACAGACGCTGGCGTATTGACCTATCTCAAGGAGCCAATGGCATTGTACCAGACCTGGACGAAAGTGGCGCTTCTGATCTTGACCCGTTTGGCTCGCGTTTAAACAACAATCTTATTTTTAACTCAGCTAACCCCGACCGATAATTAGCCTAAATTCGCGGCATGATCGGTTATTATCTGGCTATAGGGCTGGGCAATTTATTATCGCGTCTACCCTATCAGGCACTTTACACCTTCAGTAATTTTCTTCGCTTCCTCATGATGCGGGTAATTGCTTATCGCAAAGAAGTGATACAGGATAACCTCAGGCGCTCATTCCCGGAAAAGAAGACCGAGGAACTGGAAAACATCCGCCAAAAATTCTACGCCAACTTTGCCGATATAATTGTAGAATCACTAAAAAGCCTCAATCTCTCTGAAAAAGATATGCGAAGGAGGGTGAAACTCAATAAGCCTGAAGTTTTTCAAAGGCTCTATAATAAGGAAAAAGGAGTGATCATGGTAATGGGACACTACACCAATTTTGAGTGGATCGCCACTGCTATCCCTCTTTTGGTCCCTCAAAAGTGCTTTGCCGTTTACCACCCGCTGAACAACAAGCGTTTCAGCCGTAAAATTGTACAGATCCGCGAACAGTTTGGGCTTACACTATTTCCTATGGAAGAAACCTATCCGTTTATGCTCAATAACCCGGAGAAAAACCCTCTCTATGTTTTTATGGCCGATCAAAGCCCTCACAAAGGAAAGATCAAATACCGGACACAATTTCTCAATCAAAGCACCCCGGTGCATCTGGGAGTGGAAAACCTGGCCAAAAAATGCGGGCTTGCCGTAGTATTTATCAATATCCAAAGGGTTAAGAGAGGGCACTACGAAATAACCCCTGAATTGCTTTTTGAAGATGGCCGGAATACGGAACAATATGAAATTACCGATACACACGTTAAAGCCCTGGAAAAAGTAATTATCAAAAAACCCAGCGACTGGTTGTGGAGCCATCGCAGATGGAAATATGTCTGAAAAAAATATAGCCATAGCAATACTAAATTGGAACGGGCAGCATCACCTGCAGCGCTTTCTGCCTTCTGTGAGCCGTTTTAGCGGAGAGGCGGTGATCTACGTAATCGACAATGCTTCCACCGATAACAGCGTGGCATGGCTAAAAGAAAATTACCCGGATGTAAAGATCATTATCAACGATGGCAATTACGGTTACTCTGGCGGCTATAACCGCGGTGTAGAAAAAATAGCGGAGGAATATCTGGTACTGCTGAATTCTGATGTGGAAGTAACGGAAAACTGGTTGCAACCTGTTATAAAGACTTTTGCCGATCACCCCCAACTGGCGGCTCTCCAGCCAAAGGTAAAGGACCTCAACAATCGTCAAAACTTTGAGTATGCCGGGGCAGCAGGCGGTTATATTGATTTTTTAGGTTATCCCTTTTGCCGGGGCCGTTTGTTATATGAACTCGAAGAAGACAACGGCCAATATGATTCTTATCATCGGGTGTTTTGGGCTACGGGTGCCTGTCTGGTAGTAAAACGTTCTTTATTTATAAAAGCCGGAAAACTGAATGAAAAACTCTTTGCCCATATGGAAGAAATCGATCTGTGCTGGCGCCTCCATCACCTGGGCTACGAAGTTGGCTGCTGTCCTCAGTCAGTAGTCTACCATCTCGGAGGTGGTACCTTAAACAGGCTTTCTACCCGTAAAACTTTCCTCAACTTCCGCAACAATCTTGTCATCATGTTCCTGAATATGCCCGATGTTGAAGCTTTCGTAAAGATATTTATCCGCCTGATTATGGATGGTGTGGCCGCTATTAAATTTCTTTTTGAAGGCTCGCTTACCCACTCCTGGGCAGTACTGAGGGCCCACTTTGCCTTTTACGGCATGTTTGGAGGTTTAGTAAAGGACAAGAGCCGAAAAAAACTAAAACCTTTAATAGCTTTTAGCGGAGTTTACCACCGTAGTATGGTCGTAGATTTTTATATCAAGAAGCTTAAAAAATTCTCGGAACTACCCCAGCAGTTTTTTACCCGTTTATAAGTCCAGACAAGCCTCAACTGCCAGTTGATAGCCTTTTAAACCCAAACCGATAATTATTCCGCTCGCATGAGGCGATACGTAAGAATGGTGCCTGAACCACTCCCTGCGGTATACATTACTAATATGGACTTCAAATACAGGTATATTAATTGCAGCTACAGCATCTGCAATGGCAATGGAGGTATGGGTAAATGAAGCCGCGTTTAAGATGACCGCACTGCAGTACCCGGAAGCCTGCTGCAGTAATTCTACTATTTCACTCTCCGAATTGCTCTGATAATAGTCAATCTCAACTGTCTTGTACTTATCTCTCAGCTCCCTCAAAAAATCCTCAAAGCTCCTTGAACCGTAAACCTTTGGTTCCCGTTTGCCCAGTAAATTGAGGTTAGGGCCGTTAATAATCTTTATCTTCATTACTTTGTTCTTTATTAATTATTAGGGTTTCCGTGAACTGGCAACAGGCGATCAAAGACTTTCAAAATTACCTCAAACTGGAGAAAGGTGTATCTCAAAATACTATTAACAGTTACTGCCGGGATATTGGCAAGCTAAGTCACTTTGCTGAAAATGAGGATCTGCTTCCCTTAAAAATAGACGCTCAAAACCTGAAGAGCTTCATCAACCAACTGGCCACTTCCGGTATTAGCAGCCGTTCACAGGCCCGTATTATCTCTGGTATCAAGGCTTTTTATAAATACCTTCTTCTTGAAGAATACCTGCAGAACAATCCGGCAGAGTTACTCGAAACTCCTAAGTTGGGAAGAAAACTCCCCGATTTTCTATCGGTTGAAGAAGTAGACAGAATAATGAACGCTGTTGATCTCGGCAGGCCGGAAGGTCACCGCAATCGCGCTATCCTGGAAACGCTTTACGGCTGTGGATTGAGGGTCTCTGAACTGGTCAGCCTGCGGTTTTCCGACCTTTTTTTCAAAGAAGAACTGATCAGGGTTATCGGAAAAGGAGATAAAGAAAGATTAGTTCCCATAAACCGGGAAGCTATAAAGCATATCAACATTTACGTGGAAGAGGTACGCATTCACCAAAAAATACAAAAAGGGCAGGAGGATTTTGTTTTTTTAAACCGCAGAGGTCATCAGCTTACAAGGGCTATGATATTTACCATCGTTAAAGATCTGAGTAGCAAAGCCGGGATCGCTAAAAATATAAGCCCTCATACTTTCAGGCACAGTTTTGCCACTCACCTCGTAAATGGCGGGGCCGACCTCAGAGCCGTACAGGATATGCTGGGGCACGAAAGCATCACTACTACTGAAGTCTATACCCACCTGGATCAGCAGTATTTAAAAGACACGATTATTGAGTTTCACCCCAGATCTTAATAGGCCAGTATAGCTTCTATAGCTTCTGCCAGTTTTGATTTGGCCAGGTATCCTTCCTCCAAAGTGGCAGCAAAAGGTACTGCAGTATCCAGGCTGCCTATCCGTTTAACCGGGGCATCCAGGTATTCAAAGCAATTTTCAGTGATAATAGAACTGATATCGGAGGCTATACCTCCAAAAAGCACATCCTCCTGGAGTACAATGACTTTTCCCGTTCTTCTGACGGATTCGAAGATCAGTTCTTCGTCTAAAGGCTGAAGGCTGCGCAGATCGATCAGGTCAATGCCAATCTCTTCACGTCCTTCCATAAACTCCAGAGTCCAATGTACTCCTGCTCCGTAGGTAATCACTGATAATTCCTTTCCTTCTCTTATCCTTTTTCCTTTACCGATGGGAATATTGTAATAGCCTTCAGGCACTTCTCCTCTTACACTGCGGTAAAGCCCTTTGTGTTCAAAAAACATTACGGGATTAGGCTCTTCAATAGCGGAGATCAAGAGGCCTTTAGCATCAGCAGGAAAGGCAGGGTAAACCACCTTGAGACCCGCTGTATGAGTAAACCAGGCCTCGTTGCTTTGTGAATGAAAAGGCCCGGCCCCTACTCCGGCCCCTGTAGGCATACGCACTACCACATCGGCATTTTGACCCCAGCGCCAGTGTATTTTGGCGAGGTTGTTTACGATCTGGTTAAAGCCTTCGGTTACAAAGTCGGCAAACTGCATTTCCATGACTGCCTTAAAGCCTTTTATCGAAAGGCCTAAAGCTGCACCCACTATGGCCGATTCGCAAAGAGGGGTATTCCTCACCCTCTCTTTACCGTATTCTTTGACAAACCCCTCCGTAACCTTAAAAACGCCCCCGTATTCTGCAATATCCTGTCCCATCAAGATCAATTTGGGATAAGCCTTCATTGCTTCGTGTAAGCCTTGTGTAATAGCATCGACAAAACGCAACTCATTACGGACCTGGTTTTCAGGTTCTTTTAACTGAAAGCTAAATGGAGTAAAAAGGTCAGACTTTTCCTTTACTTCGTCAAAAACAACGGCAGGCTCAGCCAGTGCGTCATTTAAAGCTTCGTTGATCTGTTGTTTTATGTTTTCTGTGATCTTCTCGTTTTCCTCTGGCATCAAAATGCCTTTGTTCATTAAAAAAGCGCGGTAATTGTCAACCGGGTCTTTCCTGGCCCATTTATCCTGCAGGCCAGCCGGATAATATTTAGTACCGGAAGCTTCTTCGTGTCCTCTCATTCTGAATGTTCTACACTCCAGTATATAAGGACCAGGAGTCTTCCTGATCTCTTCGGCAATGGTTTTCACTGCATCATACACCTCCAGAATATTATTGCCATCGATACTTTTTCCTTTAATACCATAACCTATAGCCTTGTACACAAAGCTTTTGAATTTGAATTGCTCATTAGAAGGTGTGGACAACCCCCATTGATTGTTCTCTACCAGAAAAATAACTGGGAGACCCCATACTGCCGCAACATTTACAGCTTCGTGAAAATCGCCTTCGCTTGCCCCTCCATCACCTGTAATAACTAAAGTGGCTTTTTTCTCTCCCGAGAGTTTGGTCGCAAGGGCAATACCGTCAGCAATACCCATTTGTGGACCCAGATGAGAGATCATCCCTACAATATGATGTTCGATAGTACCAAAATGAAAAGAACGGTCACGCCCTTTGGTAAAACCGTTTTCCTTACCTAGAAACTGAGAAAATAAACGGTTGAGCGGAATATTGCGTGTTGTAAACATCCCCAGATTGCGATGCATGGGCAATATGAATTCATCCTCTTCCAGGGCTAAAGCAGCTCCAACAGAAATAGCTTCCTGCCCATAGCCGGAAAACCATTTTGATATTTTTCCCTGCCGAAGACTTACCAACATCTTATCTTCTATAAGCCTTGGCAAAAGCAAGACTTTATAAAAATCAACAAGTTGTTTATCGCTTAATCCTTTGCGGTTAAATCTCATTATTTCTTAAAATATAAGCGCCAAAAATACCCAAATATGTAACGCTTACTTAACAGCAAAAAAATACTTTCGCCTCCATGTCTGCCAGTAAGACTTTATTCGTTGTCAATCCGGTAAGCGGAGGTAAGAATAAGACCCGGGTAGTAAAAGAAATTGAAAAAAATCTCGATCCCGGTCTTTTCGACTTTGACATTAACTATACCCGGGGTCCCGGGCATGCTTCGGATCTGACGAAAACAGCGGTAGATAATGGTATTGAAGTAGTGGTAGCTGTGGGGGGAGATGGTACTGTAAACGAAGTCGCCACCGGATTGGTACACTCCAATGCCACCCTGGGGATCATCCCGGTTGGTTCTGGCAATGGTTTGGCAAGACATCTTCAAATACCCATGAACTACACTAAAGCTGTTCAAATACTGAATGAATCGGGAAAAACAACCATAGATATTTGCACAGCTAATGATATTCCCTTTTTTAATGTAGCCGGTTTGGGTTACGATGCCATCATAGCGCATGATTTTGCTAAAAGTGAAGACAAAGGCTTTATTAGCTACCTGCAGAGTGTAGTGGCACAATGGTTTAAATACCGTCCAAAAAAATTTACCATCAAAACAGAAGATCGCAAGTACAAAACCAAGGCTCTTCTCATTAGTCTTGCCAATGGCTCTCAGCTTGGCAATAATGCCTATATCGCTCCTGATGCCCGTATAGATGATGGACTGATGGATGTTAGCATTCTATACAATTTTCCAGGCCTGGCCGCTCCTATTGTAGCCTTTCAGCTTTTCAGTAAGAGTATAAACCGGTCGCGCTACAGTGAAACGCTGAGACTGTCAGAAGTTACTATCAAACAAAAAGGTAAAAAAGCCCATTTGGATGGCGAGCCATTTAAATTGGGAAAAAAAATTCACTTTAAGGTTTTACCGGGAGCTTTGAATATCTTAGCGCCTAAAGTTTACCTTGATGAACGACCGTCAGAATATACCCTCAGTCAACCTCGCTGACTTTCTTTCAGGCAACCCAGAGCAAAAACAATCTTTTGTAGAAAAATTAGGCAGAGCTTACGAAGAAATTGGTTTTGTTGCCCTTAAAAATCACGGGCTTAGTGACGAGATAACAAATAAGTTGTACGAACAGGTCAAAGCTTTTTTCAACCTTCCGGAAGAGGTTAAAAAGCACTATGAAGTAAGGGGCCTGGCCGGACAAAGGGGCTACACCTCTTTTGGTAAAGAACATGCCAAAGGAAGCAATACCGGTGACCTCAAGGAATTCTGGCACTTTGGACAATACGTGGAAGATGATGACCCTATCAAAGCTGAATACCATGAAAATGTTTGGGTGGAAGAATTACCCGAGTTCAACCTGGTGGGAAAAAAGGTATTCCAAACCCTGGAGAGTACCGGTAGATATGTATTGAGTGCTCTCGCTTTATACCTCGGTTTGGAAGAAACGTATTTTGATAATAAAATCCACAATGGTAACAGCATTTTAAGGCCTATCCATTATCCTCCCATTGATCAGGAACCCGACAATGCGGTTAGAGCAGCTCAACACGAAGACATTAACCTTATTACACTCTTGATGGGGGCTAGCGCTGACGGTCTTCAGGTACTGAACAAAAAAAACGAATGGGTTTCAGTAACGGCACTGCCGGAACAGATCATTGTAAACGTTGGCGATATGTTGCAAAGGCTCACTAACGATAAACTGCGCAGTACTACTCACAGGGTGATCAACCCACCCCGGGAGAAATGGAGTGAGTCGCGTTATTCCATTCCTTTCTTCCTGCACCCGCGCTCCGATATGTCTCTGAACTGCCTCTCCCAGTGTGTAGATAAGGAACACCCCAAAAAATATGTGGATATAACGGCAGGTGAATACCTGGAAGAACGACTGAAGGAAATAGGTTTGCGATGAGTACAAAGAAAAAATTCAACAGTCTCGAAGACCTCGGTGGCCTGGTATATAGCACTGGAAACAGTGAGCCGGTTTTTGAGGAGGAAGAACTACCTCTTAATCCTTCAAGCCAGCTACTGGAAGCTCATCTCGAAAAAAAAGGCAGGGGTGGCAAAACCGCTGTAGTGATAAAAGGATTTGAAGGAGCTGAAAGCCAGTTGAAAGATTTAGCTAAAGACCTTAAAAATCATTGTGCCAGCGGTGGCAGTGTTAAAGAGGGCAACATTATTATCCAGGGCAATGTAAGGGATAAAATAATGGAATACCTTAAGGGCAGGGGTTATAAGGTTAAACGGGTAGGAGGTTAAACTTTCGCTTTCTCAGCTATAGCCTCCCGGTAAACTTGCAGGTATTGAGGGCCAATTCTCTCCAGGGAAAACTTTTCTGCCTGTTTCCGGGCCCTTTTGCTAAACCTGGCCTGCAACAAATTGTCTTCCAGTATTGATATACTTCTCTGAACCATTCCCTCTATATCACCCACCCCGCAGGTATAACCGGAAAGACCATCGATATTTACTTCAGGCAGTCCTCCAGTATCAGTAGATATTACAGGAACCCCGGCTGCCATGGCCTCCAGTGCAGCCAAACCGAAGCTCTCTTTTTCGGAGGGGAGCAAAAAAAGATCAGACATACAAAGCACCCTTACTACTTCAGATGTTTTACCTAAGAATTTTATCCTGTCCGCTATCCCTAACTCGAGGGCCAATGCACGGGCTTTTTCTTTTTCAGGCCCCTCTCCTATCATTAAGAGTACAGCGTTGATTTTTTCAGTGATCCCTTTAAAGATATGTACCACATCAACGATGCGTTTTACCTTTCTGAAGTTAGAGATATGGGTAACTATCTTTTCTCCGTTTGGGGCAAAAGTATTTTTACAATCCTGCTCGGGATTGTAAAGGCTTAGGTCTACAAAATTGTGTATAACTTCTATAGGTCTCTTTATACCAAAAAAATCAAGCGTATCCTTTTTAAGACTTTCTGAAACAGATGTCACCTTATCTGAATGATTGATGCTGAAAGTTACGGCAGGCTTATAGCTGGGGTTTCTTCCTACCAGGGTAATATCGGTTCCGTGCAGGGTGGTAATTATCGGGGTATCAACGTTTTGCTCTTTTAGTATTTGTTTGGCCATATAAGCCGCATAGGCGTGGGGAATGGCATAATGTACGTGAAGCAGGTCGAGTTTGTACTTAAGGGCCACATTCACCATTTTACTACTCAGCGCCAATTCATAGGGTTGGTATTCAAAAAGCGGATAGTCCTGAACATTTACTTCGTGATAATAAATGTTTTCTTCAAGAATGTCCAGGCGTACAGGCTGGCTGTAGGTTATAAAATGAATTCTGTGCCCTTCCCGTGCCAGGTACTTCCCCAACTCAGTAGCTAAAACGCCACTCCCTCCAAAAGTGGGGTAACAAACTATTCCTATCTTCAAATCCCCGTTGTTATAATGCTAAAACTTTTCTGTATTCTCTACTTTACCTTCTCCGTCAAAATACTTCCACTTACCGATTTTCTTACCGCCTTTATATTCTCCCTCTACTTTTATCTTTCCATCCTCGTAAAACTCGGTATACTTTCCATCGCGTACATTGTCCCGATAAATGGTGATTGACTTAACAGCACCTTCCTTGTAATAGTTCTTGGCCTCCCCGTTGATCTGTCCCCCGGCATAAATATATTCCGTAACCATGTTACCGTTTTGATAATACCAGGCCGAGCGACCGTGTTTTTGCCCTTGCTTGTACTCTGCCTCTTCCTGCAGCTTTCCGTTCTTGTAATACTTTTTATGAATACCGTCAAGCTGCCCCTCCTTGTATTCCATTTCTTCCGTCAAACGCCCCTGGTCTTCGTAGCGCCTTTTCTGACCGTGCAACAGGCCATTGCTGTAGTTCTCTTCTGCGGTAATGGTTCCCTTATCATTAAAAATAAGGTGAATTCCATTTTTCTTGCCTCCTTTAATAACACTCAGAACTTTTACATTTCCATCGTTATGGCGCTCTATAGAAACTGAATCGACATCTTGAGAAAAAACGTTAAGGCTGAACAGCCCCAATAAACTTACGATTATCGGTTTTGTATTCATCTTTGAGGGAGTTATAAATTACTTCTTGTATTCTCGTTCGGGTTGAAAGGGTTAGTAATTTTCGGTTTTCAGCATCAGGCTGTACCCGGTTCGACAAAAATATATAAACAATCTTTTCGTGCGGGTCTGACCAGGCTATAGTACCGGTAAACCCGCTATGGCCAAAACTGAAAGGAGAAACACAGTCACAGGCTGGGCCGGGCCCCTCCAACTGAGGTTTATCAAATCCGATACCTCTCCTGTTCTCTGTCTCACAATACTGGCAACGGGTAAATTCAGTAACAGTAAGTGAATCAAAAAAACGGATGCCACCATATTCCCCTTTTTGCAGGTACATCTGCATGAGTTTTGCCAGATCATTGGCGTTGGAAAACAAACCTGCATGACCAGCTACACCGCCCAGCATGGCTGCACCCTGATCGTGTACATAACCCCTTAACTTTTGTTTTCTGAAAACCTTATCGTTTTCTGTGGGAGCTATTCTTTCCGGTAAAAATTTCTCTAATGGCCTGTAAGTCATAGTATAGGCTCCTATAGGAACATAAAAATTCTCCTCTGCCAATTCGTTAAGGGGCCGGCCTTCGATGCTCTCTATAAGATTCATAAACAGGTAATAACCCAAGTCGCTATATTTATATTCTTTTTTAGTTCTTAGCTCCGATTTCATAATTCTTTTGAAGATCGTATCTCTCATAAAACGATGGCTGTAGAGCCCTTCCGCTACTGTATTGGGATAATTGAACGTACGTACCCTGGAGTAATACTCTGCCATTTGAATACCGTTCTTCAGTGTGCTCAGATAAAAAGGTATCCATGGCTGTAAACGGGCCTGATGAGCTAATATCTCCCGGATAATGAGGCTGTCTTTGTTGGAACCCTGTAAATCAGGCAAATAATGGCCGAGGTGTTTATCGATATCCATTTTATTGCTTTCTAACAACTTCATCAGCATGGGAACTGAAGCTGCTATTTTGGTTATGGAGGCGAGGTCGTAAAGATGAAATTCTTCAACCTCGCTTTTTTTTTGGTAGGTATGATGCCCGTAGGCTTTGTGAAAAACCACCTTCCCGTCACGGGCCACCAGTACCTGGCAACCCGGTGTTGCCTTACTGGCAATAGCTTCATTCACCAGATTATCGATCTCTTTCAGCCCTTCCTGGCTAAAACCTACCTCGCCCGGCAAACCATAGCTCAACCTTTTCAGGTTAGGTGTGTTCAGGCCAAAACCTTCCTGGAAAACCGGAGAAACTGTTACGGGAAGCCTTCCCTCGGCTCCATGCGCTCCAAATATGGTCTGAGCTGATAAACTTTCTGCAGCCGGGTGATTTTGATAACTTACCATGAGTACATCTGCTTGCTCTGCTTCAGGAAAATCCCTTAAGCTGTAGGGGTTCGCAAAAAGGTTGAGAATTACTTTGTTCTGAAAATTTACCCGCTTCACAAAATTCTTCAGATGGGTGGGAATGCGATAGGATTTCCAGGGATTGGCATTGGAAGTATAAATCCCGATGATCACCAGATCGTAATTGCTCAACGCATTTAGTAATTCGTTTTCCTTGCCTCTCTCGTAAGTATAAGGGTGTACATCGGTGTAGTATTTCAACGTTTTGGCAAACTCCGTTCCCACCTCAGTACCGGCACTGATACAAGCCACCTTTTTTTTGGCCAGTTCTCTTACCGGTATGGTCTTTTCGCGGTTCAACAGAACGGTAATCGCTTTTTCATAGATCCTGCGATTGAGTATTTGCGAGGACTCCGGATTGAGTTCAACTACTATTTGATTGGGTTCTACATACCTTTTCTCTTTGAGCCCCAGCCAGCTCTTAGCTAAAAGAATTTTATACACTCTTTGGTTTATGTCTTCTTCGCTAATCTTGTTGCTGGCAATCGCTTTCTTGATCTTTGCTTTAGCTGTTGATACATCCTGGGAAAACAACAGAATATCATTACCTGCCAGCAGAGCCTGAACATCTACTTCACCCGGTGGGTAATCTTTAGCTACTCCTTGCATATTGAGGGCATCGGTAAAAACAAGCCCTTCAAAACCCAAACTGTCTTTGAGGAACTTTTGAATGATCCTGGGCGACAGGGATGAAGCCTTACCACTGGCGTCAAGAGCAGGAACATTTAAATGGGCGGCCATTATAGCTCCCAACCCCTGAGGCATCAGTTTCCTGTATGGATACAATTCTACCGAATCCAAACGGCTTAGGCTATGGCCCAATGTAGGTAGTGTTTTATGGGAATCTTTGTCTGTATCTCCGTGACCGGGGAAATGTTTGGCACAAGCCATTACACCTTCATCCTGCATACCCTTCATGTAAGCGGCCGCCAGGCGACTTACCCTCTCGCGATTTTCCCCGAAAGAACGGGCGTTGATGATAGGGTTATCAGGATTGGTATTGATGTCGGTAACTGGAGCGAAATTAATATGTACGCCCAGCCTTTTACAATGGCGTGCTATTTCCCGGCCCATCTGGTAAGCAAGGGATGAATCCTGTACCGCTCCTACTGTCATTGGCCAGGAAAACTTAAAAGTTTTTTTTAGCCTCATGGCCAGGCCCCACTCTGCATCCATGGCTATCATTAGCGGTATGGAGGCCGACTGCTGATAAAGGTTAGTAAGCCTTGCCTGTTCTTCGGGAGTCCCCTGGAAAAAGATCAATCCCCCCAGCTTTTGCTCTTTTACAAGCTGAAGTATTTCATCCTGGTGCTGTTTACCTTTATTGGAATAAGCGGCTACCATAAAAAGCTGGCCCAGCTTTTCATCCAGCGACATTCCACTCAGTTTTTGCCTAGCCCAGGCAGTATCGCCTTTTTCCCAGAAAACAGGACGCAGCGTCTTAACAGAGTCCTGGGCTTTAAGCTGTTGTAGCAACAAAAAACTTAGAACAAAACTTTTTAACAGATAATATTTAACGTTTTTCATAAGATCAGAGCTAAATTAAACAGAATAGCTCCTGTACCTTTGCCGGTATCTCAATTATTATTCCACAACACATAGTTAACATAAAGCGTTTTTGTAATAGGTTTTTGCCGGATAAAGCTTATTTTAACTTCTAACTTTGTAAAAATTTTTATGATGGAAGCGCCTAAATTGCCCACTATATTCAAGCAGCGAAAGACCCGGTCTTTTGATTTCAAGCCACGCTATTATGACGAACGCAAGGAGAGGATTGAGGAATTAAAAAAGAAATATAATAACAACGCTGATGGCCAATCAAAAAGCAGGGCTGATTTCAGGTATGAAATGAGCTCTGAATGGCGCGGTATGCGCAGCGGAAATATTAAGAATTCCAACAGCCGATTATTCGCCATCATTGTTGTATTGACTCTTTTAACGTATTTAATTATTAGCTATTAATGCCCGATATTATTCACCTCTTACCTGACAGTGTTGCTAATCAGATCGCTGCAGGTGAAGTGGTACAACGCCCTGCATCAGCCGTAAAAGAGCTGATGGAAAACAGCATGGATGCCGGAGCCGATTTTATTCAACTCATTGTTAAGGATTCCGGCAAAAGCCTTATTAAGGTTATCGACAACGGTAAAGGCATGAGCGAAACAGATGCCCGCATGGCTTTTGAACGACATGCCACTTCCAAGATAAAAACGGCCGAAGACATTTTTGCCATTCATACCAAAGGTTTCAGAGGCGAAGCCCTGGCTTCGATTGCTGCTGTAGCTCAAGTAGAACTGAAAACCAGACAGGAAGGCCAGGATCTGGGAACCTGTTTACGGGTTGAAGGCAGTAAGGTATTATCACAGGAATTTTGCAATACCTCCCCGGGAACACAGATCGAAGTAAAAAATCTCTTTTTTAACATTCCAGCCAGACGAAATTTTTTAAAATCAAACAATGTAGAGCTGCGCCACATCATTGACGAGTTTGAAAGAGTAGCTTTAGCTCATCCTAGCGTTCATTTTTCCTTTGTCCACAACAACAGTGAACTTTTTGACCTGCCTATGGCCCAGCTTCGTCAACGGATAGTAAATGTATTTGGCGGAAAGTTCAATGAAAAACTTGTTCCGGTAGAGGAAAAAACTCCCATCCTGGAATTGAGCGGTTTTATCGGCAAGCCCCAGTTTGCCAAAAAAACCAGGGGAGAACAGTTCTTTTTTGCCAACAACCGCTTTATCAAAAATGCCTACCTGCACAAAGCGGTTTGTAATGCCTTTGAAGGCCTGATCAGTGAAAACACCCACCCTTCTTACTTTCTTTACCTCAAACTCGATCCGGCTAAGATCGATGTGAACATTCACCCTACTAAAACCGAAATAAAATTTGAGGATGAAAAGGCTATTTATACGATTATCCGCACGGCTGTAAAACACTCTTTAGGGCAGTTCAACATTGCCCCTTCCCTTGATTTTGAAACAGATCAGCAATTTGCCATGCCTACTCCACCCAAGGGAATACAGGTAAACCCGCCCGGAATTTTGGTAGACCCCACCTTTAACCCCTTTAATGATCCCAAAGAAAAAAAAGGGGGTGGTTTTACTGATAAAAGTCACCCTGCCAGCCACTCCCTTTCTAGTCAAAAGGCAAATCAGGACTGGGAAAGCGTATTGAATTCTTTGCCGGAAATAGAAACGGAAAGCGGCATTCAGCAAAGCAGCGGTATAGAGTCCGGGCAGGACAATATTAAAAACTTCATTCAGATAGGTAAGAAGTATATCCTTACTAATCACGGGGAGGGCATGATCGTTATTCATCAGCAAAGAGCCCACGAGCGTATCCTCTTTGACAAGCTATACGCCTCTGTTGAAAACAATAATATTCCCAGCCAGCAATTGCTCTTTCCGCAAAATATTACATTTGCTGCTCCGGATTTTCAGGTCATGCAAAGCCTGATGCCTGTGTTACGGGAACTCGGTTTCGATATTGACGAATTTGGCAAAAATGAAGTAGTGATAAACGGCATTCCGCTATACCTGGAAGCTGGAGAGTTACAAACGGTTTTGGAAAAACTGATAGAAAAAGAAAAGGATTTTGCCGACAATGGGCCGCAGGAGCACTATAAAATGATAGCAGCAACTATGGCTAGGGTTTCGGCTGTAAAACCTGGAATATCCATGAGCCGTGAGGAGATGCAAGCATTGACGGATGAACTATTTGCTACGCAATCGCCTTATGTTAGCCC
>JANQHO010000152.1 GCA_028277105.1 Owenweeksia sp.
GGCGGGCAGCCGCTACTTCTTCAATTATTTTTTCCAGGGTATCAGCATCTGACTCCACTCCTCCTGTAATGGTGATATCTCCTAGGGTTCTAAAACGGATTTTTTTTACCTCCGGCTTATCACTTTCTGATAATTGCAGGTATTTTGAAACCGGCAACCAGGTATTATTTCTCCAGATCACTTCCCTTTCGTGAGCTATATAAAGTGATGGTATCTCAATATGTTCCATCAATATATACTGCCAAACGTCCATCTCAGTCCAGTTACTGATGGGAAATACCCTGAAATGCTCTCCCGGATTCTTTTTACCGTTAAAAAGATTCCATAATTCGGGACGTTGATTTTTGGGGTCCCATTGACCGAAATCATCCCGGTGAGAGAAAAAGCGTTCTTTGGCGCGGGCTTTTTCTTCATCCCTGCGGGCACCGCCCATACAAGCATCAAAAACGTGTTCTTCTATGGTGTCTAACAAGGTAGTAGTTTGCAAAGCGTTTCTGGTAGCATCTTTTCCCGTCTCTTCCCTTACGCGCCCTTCATCAATGGATCTTTGAACGGAACCTATGATAAGCTTTACTCCTAAATCCTCTACCAGTTTATCCCTAAAGGCTATAGTTTCGGGAAAATTGTGCCCGGTATCAATGTGAACCAGTGGGAAAGGTACTTTAGCTGGCCAAAAAGCTTTGCGAGCCAGGTGAGTAACTACAATGGAGTCTTTACCACCGCTAAAAAGTATAGCCGGGTTTTCAAACTGAGCATAGACTTCTCGAATCACATAAACAGATTCGGCTTCTAGTTCTTTAAGGTGTGTTAATGAATAGCGCATGGGCTTATTTTAATTTTGATTCTATTTTTTTCCAGATTACATCTACTCCGGCTTCTACACTTAATTGATGTGTAGGCACCACTACATCAGGATTATCCGGTTCTTCAAAGGGAGAACTGATTCCCGTGAAATTGGAAATTTCTCCTTTTCGGGCTTTTTGATAAAGACCTTTTACATCCCTTTTTTCACATTCATCAAGGGGGCAATTGACAAAAACTTCCACGTAATTTTCCGGTCCAACAGTTTCTTTAACTCTTTGCCTTTCGCTGCGGTGGGGAGAGATAAAAGCAGAAAGAACGATCAAACCGGCATCTACCATCAGTCCGGCTACTTCAGCAATACGTCTTATGTTTTCTTTGCGAGACGCTTCACTAAAATCCAGATCAGAGTTCAAGCCACTTCTAACGTTGTCACCATCCAGTATATAGGTGTGATAACCGTGTTGGTATAATTTATTTTCAAGGGCACCGGCCAAGGTAGACTTACCTGAACCTGACAAACCGGTAAACCAGATAACAAATGCCCGGTGTTTATTTAAGTTTTCCCTGTCAGCCCGGGCCACTTTATGATTATGGGGTATGATATGTAGCTTCTCTCTCATTACCAAATATCAAATTTAAATGCCGCATAAATAAGGTATACCAGTGCATAGACTGCACTTACCGGTAATCCCAGTTTAATGAAGTCTTTGAATTTATAATTACCTGCTTCCATTACCATAAGATTAGTCTGATAAGCGATAGGGGTTAAAAAACAACAGGAGGCAGCATAAGCAGCCGTAAGGTAAAGAGCCTTGTCCGGAATTGCAGAGCTGGAGGCCAGGCTGAATACTACCGGAAAGACTATTGATATGGCAGCAATATTGGTTATCAGTGAAGTCAAAATGAAAGTGATCAAAAATATTCCACTCAAAACCCAAAAGGGATTCCACTTTTCTACATGGGTAAAAAATAAATCCATCAGCTCTGCAGCAGCTCCGGTATTAATAAGTGCCTTCCCCAATGCTAATGCTGTAATGAGAATAATCAGCAGATCAAAGCTTATATTCTGTTTTACTTTTTCCAGATCTATCATACCTAGTAATAGCTGGATTAGCACAATAGCTGAAAGGGATTCAAACAGATTTATAACACCTGCAGCCGCTAAGCCAATTGATAAGATGAAGCCAATAAGAAAAGCTGTCTTTTTCCTTTGGGGTAGATCTTTACCTGACCTGAAACTGTTCAATACGATGAAATCTTCTGTTTGGTTATTCCTGACGCGGAAATCCGGGCCGGCAGTAAGCAATAGTAAATCACCGCTGTGGAGTGCTATAGAACCTATTTTGCCACTTATCTTTTCTCCTCTGCGGTGAATACCTACGATAGCCGCATCGTATTTTTCCCGGAATCCTGCTTGTTTTACCGTTTTTCGGTCGAGGCTACTATTCTGGGAAACAATAGCCTCAATAACTTCAGCATTATCCGGTATTTCAAATTTGGTCTTCTTAGAAGGTTCAAGCCCCTTACCGTTATTGAAAAGATCTATTATAGTTTCCGTTTCTCCGGCAAAAAGTAAAACATCTCCCCTCTGGATTACCTGATTGGGTTTTACTGGGGTAATTCGGTTATTACTTCTTACAATTTCTGTTAAAAAGACTCCTTTTAAGCTTCTTAAACCGGCTTCTTCTATTGTTTTCCCGGCAATAGCAGCATTTGGTGCTACCAGAGTTTCTACCAGATACTCCCTGGTATTATCTTTAAAAGAACGGAGCACATCAACTGCATCTGGCAATATACCAGGAGCCATGAAATAAATACACATAAGGCAGCTTACCGCCACTAATAAACCAGGTACTAAAAAATCGCTAAAAGCCAACAATTCTACCCCGTTCGATTGAAGCAGGCCATTGAGTACCAGGTTAGTCGAAGTACCGATCAGAGTGATCACCCCTCCTACTATAGCTGCATAAGAAAGGGGAATTAGTAATTTGGATGGATTTACATTATTTTTTTTGGACCACTTGTAAACATAAGGCATCATCATGGCAACAACAGGAGTATTATTCATGAAAGCCGATACTGAAGCAACAGCACCTCCCATCCTCAGTATGAAAGAACTGGTTGATTGAGATGAACCAAAAGCTTTATCAAAGACTCTTGCCAGAACAAAATGGTCATTAATAGCCGCTGTTATTATAATAAGCAGGAATATGGTTAAAATGGAAGTATTGCTAAAGCCTGCTACAAAATCTTTGATAGGTAAAACCCCTGCTAATAATATGAGCGCAATGGCCACTAAAAAAACGCTTGATGCTTTGAACCTATCTAGTAAAAGCACAATTACCATGAGGAGGATCACTCCTATTATAAAGGGTATATGTAAGCTAAGCGGCAGCATTTTTCACTCTGAATTGGCGGCAAATATATAAAAGTCTATAAATCTAATAGATTTTATCTGCTTTTCCACCCCAAACTCTTAAAACACTGATTATCAAAAGTCTGAAAACCATAAAAAGATACACCCAGTATGTTAAAGCAAAAAAGCCCACTAAAAGCAGTACGTTTATAATAACTGCTTTTGGTCATATTATTAATGATAGTATAACTATATTGCCTGTACTTAATTGAATCAAAACCTTAAACCAAACTGACAATGAAACTAGGCTTTCTGTGCAACAGCAGATTGGGTATCCCTTCCTTACAAACTTTACTATATAATAATATTCCGTTTAGTTTAGCTGTACCTGATGTGGTTTCTGAAGATATGGACTATATCAAGACCATATGCCATCAGCACAAAAAAAGCTATACTATTATTCATAAAGAAAAAGTATATGAAGAATTAGAAGAATGGATCAATAAGGAAAAACCCGATCTGATTACGGTTATGACCTTTCCCTATATCATACCAGAAAAAATACTTCAACATTCTACCGTACAATGGTATAACTTTCACTTTGCTCCGTTACCCCAATATCGTGGGGCCGAACCGATATTCTGGCTTATAAAGAACAGAGAAGTCAACGGTGGCATTACCATCCATCAAATGACCAAAAAACTGGATGAGGGGCCGGTGTTCTCCTTTAACCCGGTTCCTATAGCCAGTGGTGATACCCACGGTATGCACATGTATAAACTAGCCTTATGTGCGCCCGATATATTGTTCCAGTTTTTAATGCATTGGGAAAGAACAGCCGGGCAAATTTCCTTACAGGAGCAAAATAATTTTTTAGCCAAGACCTATCCCAAAGCTAAAGCTGATGACCTTACCGTAAAATGGGATAAAATGGACGCCATTGATATAAAAGCCCTGGTGCAGGCTGCTAACCCCTGGAACAAAGGAGCTATTACTTTTTTAGATCAAAACCCTGTACGAATATGTGAGCTTGCTATTACTACTGATAAACCACATGAAAAAGTTACTTCAGGGCAACTTTCTTTGGTTGATAATAAACTACTGGTTTGCAGCAAAGACAGGATTTTTCTTGATATAAAAGTGATAGCTACTGATGTAGGTTTATATTCTGGTAAAAAATTTGCTGAAATATATAATCCTCAGGGCAAAAAATTTACTTAAAATCTTTCTCATAAAAAAAGAGGGACTTACAGTTTTTTATAAGTATATTCGACCTACTAATTAACCTTAAACCAAAAATCATGGAAGGAACCATCGGAGAAATCCGCATGTTCGGGGGTAACTTTGCCCCGCGAGCCTGGGCCTTATGCGAAGGCCAGCTTTTATCTATTGCTCAAAACACTGCCTTATTTTCTATACTGGGAACCACCTACGGAGGGGATGGCAGAACTACTTTTGCCCTGCCTGACCTCAGAGGAAGAGCCCCGGTAGGCCCCGGTACAGGCCCTGGTTTAACTACCCGTAAACTCGGGCAAAGAAGTGGATTGGAAACCAATATCTTAACCTATAATCAATTGCCGGTCCATACTCACGCAGCTCATTTAGATAACGGTATGGGAGTTGCATCAGTGAGTATTCCGGTTTCAACCGATTCCAGTTTAACCAATGAAGTGGAAGACGGCTACCTGGGCCAGGGAGGTTCGGCCCCAGATCTTTATGCAGAAAATAATACCTCACCCACTTACCTTGCTGAAATTAACGCTCAAGTGAGTGTGGCCGGAAACGTAACTGTTTTTAATGCCGGTGCCAGCCAACCGGTAAACAATATGCAACCCTGGCTGGGTATTTATTATATCATTTGCATGTTTGGAGTATTTCCTTCGAGAAATTAACATCACAGTCACTAATTAACCTTAAATCACAATTACTATGGAAGGAGTAATCGGAGAAATCCGCATGTTTGGCGGTAATTTTGCCCCTCGTACCTGGTCCTTTTGCGAAGGCCAGCTTTTAGCCATTTCATCACACACAGCTTTATTCTCTATTTTGGGAACTACTTATGGCGGAGATGGCAGAACCACATTCGCCTTGCCTGATCTTAGAGGCAGGTCCCCTATAGGGCCGGGAACAGGGCCAGGGCTTAGCACCCGCAAACTAGGACAGAGAGGTGGTTCAGAAACTAACACTTTATCTCTTCTTCAACTACCGGTACACAATCACTTTGCGCAGCTTTCTAACGCAACTGGTGTAGCTCAGGTGAAAATTCCCGTATCTACCGATAGCAGTTTGACCAACGAAGTAGAGGAGGGTTACCTGGGACAAGGAGGTTCGGCCCCCGATCTCTATGCAGAAAACAATACCTCACCCACTTACCTGGCCGAAATTAATGCTCCGGTAAGTGTGGCCGGAAACGTAACCGTTGGTAATGCCGGTGCCAGTCAGCCGGTAAACAATATGCAACCCTGGTTAGGTATTTACTATATTATTTGTTTACAAGGGGTTTTCCCTTCGAGGAATTAATATTTTAAGTCACTAATTAACCTTAAATCACAATTATTATGAATGGTGTAATCGGAGAAATCCGCCTTTTTGGAGGCAACTTTGCCCCTAGAGCCTGGGCCTTTTGCCAAGGCCAGCTCATGTCTATAAATGCTAATCAAGCTCTTTTTTCTATATTAGGTACCACCTACGGAGGAGATGGTAGAACCACCTTTGGCTTACCAGACCTACGTGGCCGTACCGCTATAAATCCGGGAACCGGTCCGGGGCTTACTACGCGAAGATTAGGACAAAGAAGCGGTACAGAAACTAATACTTTAACCCTAAATCAGATGCCGGTTCACAATCATGCGGCAAATCTGACCAATGGTATGGGTATAGCCAGTGTTACTATTCCCGTATCTACTGATACCAGCTTAACCAACGAAGTAGAAGACGGTTACCTGGGTCAGGGAGGCTCGGCCCCCGATCTTTACGCAGAAAATAATACCTCACCCACTTACCTGGCCCCAATTAATGCCTCGGTGAGTGTTTCCGGAAACGTAACCGTTGGCAATGCAGGAGCCAGCCAGTGGGTGAATAATATGCAACCCTGGTTAGGTATATATTTCATTATTTGCTTACAGGGAATTTACCCTTCCCGAAACTAAAGAATATCTTTTATTACTCAATAGGATGGCTACTTGCCATCCTATTTCTTTTGTGGTAATCAAAGAAATGGAATGAAGCCCGGTACTGTTAATTACCTCCTGCTATTACTCCCATGAAAACACTTTTTCTTTTACCTTTCTCCAAAATGTACCCAAAACTGGGTAAGGATATTGTTACAGGTTTTAAAAAGTACTTTAAAGAAAATGAGCCTGATAATGAAATAGAGGTTCGCATTGAAGGTATTGGAAAAGGAATTGATACTGAGAAAATCCTTAATACCATTCAGGAAAGTACACTTTCAGATGAAATTGACCTGATTGTAAATTACTCTACTCCTTTTACTGAAGAAAGTATACTCAATTATTCCAACTCCCTGGATATTCCTTTGGTTTCTGTAGATACCGGGGCTACCCTTAATCATCAAATGAAGATGACCGACACTTATTATAAGGTCGACTTCAACCTTTGTAAAGCCACTTATGCAGCTGGTTACCATATTGCTAATCAAACTGAACAGGGATGTAGAATAATGACCATAACATCCTTTCACGATGCGGGTTATCATATGTTAGCTGCTTTTGAAAGTGGTATAGCTGCTTTAAAGAAAAAAGATATTCATTTATTCCATACTGTGATCCACAAGGATTTTCCCTCCTTATCATGGGAAAACATCTTCAAAACAATTAGGGAAGAAAAGCCAGATTTCATCCACCTGTCACTAAATGACCCCATAGATTATAATAATTTTTTTGATTTTTTAAAAACTGAAGAACTGATAGATGATATCAGAGTGTTTACCCACTCCATTGCAGTGGATTATTTTATGGAGGCCCAGGCAGATATCAAAATATATAGCGCTACCAACTGGCTGCCACCCAAACAAAACCCATTGGCTGTACCATTGAGTATTTTAGGTTATGAAGCCGGTATTGCATCCCTAGGTTTACATAATAAAAGAAGTTATGGTGAAATCAATAAAAGCATTGCAGAAAAAAGCCCCCGCAGATGGATAATCGATAAAAATGGTGAGCTTAACCCCGATTTCTTTCTAAGACTAAGTTCACTTGCCCCTCAAGTAAATACATTAGACATATCAGAAGAAAGAATAGTACACGATAATTTTAAAAATCTCCCCCCAACTGAAGTTTTAGGAGGTTGGTTTAATCCCTACATGTGTGCGGAATAAAACTAAAACACGTTTAAATACCAAACCTCATAGTCCTTTTACAGATTTTAAAAACATCTATATGCACCTTTATCGAGAAGGGTCTTTCCAGGTATGCTAGAAAGCTCTTCATTGTGTAGATTTTACAAATATTCAGGTAAACAGAACAGGGATGGAATAAACTTTGTGCACTACTAAGTTGGACAAACAGACTAAAGTCAATAATAGACTGTTGTTTAAAAAGTAGAAGGCTCTTTCATAATTTGTAAAGATTTAAGATATTGCCAGTTCGTATGGCCTTGTAATATGTATAAAAAATTAGCTGTCACACTTTTACTGTTTACCTTCCTGTATGGTGCTAAAGGTCAGGTTAATCTCGTTTACAATAACAGCTTTGAGAACACAGGCCCCTGTCCTATTATCTCCACAGACCTTCCTGATTTTATCTTTCCCTGGGATTCTACATTTGGAGATGTAGACTATTATCATATGACATGTGGTGACCCTGGAAGTGCCACAACAACAAATAACACTCCTCCATTTGATGGGGAAGGATTTATAGGTTTGTTTACTTATGGAACTTTACCTAATGGCAATCCCAACAGAGAATATTTGCATGCCCAATTGAGCAACTCCCTGGATTCTGGTAAACTTTACCGTTTCTCGTTTTATGTAAAGCCGGTGATTGATAATGCGAGAAACATAGGTTATGGCTCTAGTAATATCGGGGTTGCCTTTACAGATTCTATTTTTGATTCTATACCAAGTGTAGGCTACTATCAATTCCAACCTCAGGTAGTTTCTGATGAACCTATTACTGCTCTTAATAACTGGACTCCGGTTTGCGAAGTTTTCAGGGCAAATGGTAATGAGCAGTACATCACTATAGGAAATTTTAGTGATGATCCGGCAACAGCCATTGTCCCGTTAACCAATGCCACAAATCCTCAGCAGGCTTACTATCTGATAGATTATGTTACCCTGGTAGAAAATGATCTTCCCAAGCTACCAAATGATACCATAATTTGTGAAAATGGTCGCATTGATGTTGAACTCAATGCTCCTAATTCAACGGTTGTTTGGGATGATGAGTCGACAGGGCTTACCCGAATTATTACCGAACCGGGGATTTATTACGCCACAATATCCAATCCGAGTTGTAGCTATACCGATACTCTATTAGTGGAACCGGCCTTTTGTGAAGATTGTAAGGTTTACGTACCCAATGCATTTACCCCCAATGGTGACGGACTAAATGATGAGTTTAGATTACGAGCTAATTGTGATCTACTGAGGTATCGTATTAATATCTTCGACCGTTGGGGTAGAAAAGTTTTCGAGTCTGATAATATAGATGTTAGCTGGGATGGCAGTGAATCCGATCATCAGGGAGTTTTTTCTTATATAGTAGAATACGAATTCGATCTCTTACGCGATACACAGGTTATTATAGAAAGAGGTATTCTCACCGTAGTTAAATAGTGTATTTTTCCGACTCCTTACAACAACAGAGAGACCGAGTTTTAACTTCAAAAAAACATTTTCTGCTCTTACCACAACCTATCTCTTCATAACTTTAAGCCCTCAGTTGTCCTATTCATCTGTTATACAATAATGATACAACTAGTTAAAAAATACTGGTTATTTCTCAAAGGCTCTTCAGATAGTTTTTCAATGGAAAATAGAGCTTTTAACTCCATTTGTATAATTAGCTTTTTCATAATCATCCCATTGGGGATCTTTAATTTTTTGGTTGGTTTACCTCTACCGGGTTACATGACACTAGGTGTTGTACCCTTACTTCTTATATTATTTTACTTATCAAGATTCAAGAAAAAGTATATTGTTGCAAGTATCATATATGTTTTATTCAGTTACATCCTTATTGGCGTTTCCTTTTTCTACAACTCCGGTATCGATAGCCCGATAACTCTTTTATTTACCCTTTCCTTGATGATGATCGTGGTAGTTACTCCTCGTAAGCATCACCCTTTTTGGGTATTGCTTCACCTGTTGTTTGTAGCCAATTTATACCTTATAAATTACTATTATCCGCAATGGGTACCAAATACCTATTCCGATACTGCCAGCCGTTATCTCGATCATTTTGTTTCTTTTGTTTTTTGTATCGTATTCATCTATATAGTCGTAATCTACCTGCGGAACAATTACAGCATGGAACGGAAATTGGCTGAAAGCCGGGCCAGGGCACTTGAAAAAAGCAGTAAAACGATATTGTTGCAAAACGAAACTCTAAAAGAAATCAATACCGAAAAAGACAAACTGTTCTCTATTATTTCTCACGACCTGAGATCGCCTCTTAGCAGTATACAGAGTTACCTGGAAATTATAAATCAATCTGATATTACAGATAAAGAAAGAACAGGGATTGAAAAAGAATTATTGGAACTCACCAAAAGCACTCACAATATGCTGAATAATCTGCTCCAGTGGTCCAGTAAAAAATTAAAACACGATCAGGCCATTCTACAAAAAGTAGATGTTATACAAGCCATGGATGAAACCTTAAAACAAGTAAAACCTTTTGCTAAAACCAAAAATATACACCTGGTTTCTAATCCCTTAAGCACCAACCTATCTGCTCAAGCTGACTATGACATGCTGTTGATGGTATTGAGAAACCTGATGAATAATGCCATTAAATTCACTCCTCACGGAGGAGAAGTTTCGATCAGTTCCTCTAAAAAAGAGAACAAGGCTATAATAAAGGTTAAAGACAATGGTGTAGGTATAAGTGACGATAAAAAAAATAGCATCTTTACCTTTAAGATTAGTTCTGCCCAAGGCACTAATAATGAGATTGGAACCGGCTTGGGCTTAGTTTTATGCCACGACTTTATCGAGGCGATGAAAGGATCCATTTCTTTTGAAAGCCAAGTTGGTAAAGGCTCTGAATTTACCGTAAAACTCACTTTAGCTTAATTTAGCTACATGGAATTTACTTCCCGGCTAGAAAAATTCAGTTCCGAACTATGGGGTCATCATATCAGTGTACCCGCAGAAGCAGTGAAAAAGTTTGTAGATGGTGAGAACAGAAGAGTTATTTGTACCCTCAACGGGAGAGAAAAATATCATTGTGCCTTGATGCCGGGTGGTGAAAATGGTTGGTTCATCAATGTCAATAAACAAATAAGAGAGAAACTCAATTTACAACTGGGAGATGCCGTTGATGTATTCCTGAGGAAGGACAGATCGGAATATGGATTACCTATGCCTGAAGAATTAGAGGAAATGCTTTATCAGGATGAAGAAGGCAGTTATTTTTTCCATGCCCTTACCAAAGGAAAACAACGTTCACTCATCTACTGGTGCAGTAATGTAAAAAGCTCGCACATCAAACTGCGCAGGGCTTTAGTTTTAATGAATCATCTTAAAAACTACCAGGGAAACCTCGATTTTAAACAACTGCACGAAGAACTCAAAAATGCTAACCGGCAAGGGCTTTAACTCCCAATTCCATCAGCATTTAGAATCCTGAGCCCCTCAACGTTAATTTATTGTTATACAAAACCTTATTTTTACAACATAGCATTCTAAATCAATACATTAGAAAACATTTGGCTATATGTCAAAAGAAATTAGCAGGAATAATTATAAAGCCAGAGAATTATTGATTATTGCCGTTGCAATAATTGTTGGATTATATTACGGTATTGCCGGCTTTATACAGGCAAAGGCATTTTTAGCCCCACTTTTACTGGCTTTGCTTCTCACTATGATCTTAATGCCATTGTGCAACTTTTTGGAAAACAAAGGTTTCAACAGGATCCTGGCTTCTCTAACGGCTGTAGCTATTGCGCTGTTGTTTATTTCAGCTTTGTTTTTAACGCTTTCTTTTCAGATAAAACAAATTACCGAAGATTGGCCCCAATTTGAAAAAAGGATAGAACCTAAGATCAAAAGCATCCAGCAGTGGATAGAAAATGAAGCAGGTATAAAACTGAAGGGACAAAACAGTATTATCGGAGAAAATAATTCTGCTGAGGATAGCGGTAAAAATGAAGACGATACAAAGCTTGATCCAGGTAGTATATTGAATATCGATTCTTCAGACGGGCTGGGAATACTAAACTCCATCAAAACAGGCATCTTTAATTTCTTTAGTTTTTCAGGGGCTCTTACCCTGACTTTGGTTTACTTGTTCTTTATGTTAATCTACCGGAAAAAGCTTCAACTCTCTTTCCAGCAGTTTTTTCCTGAAAACAAAAGAACGGAAGCCAGTTCTATTGCAAATGAAGCGGTAAAAATTGCCCAAAAATACCTGCTAGGTCGCTTATTTCTGATCTTGATCCTTATCATATTATACTCGATAGGTTTACTTATTGTGGGTATAGAACAGGCAGTGCTGATCAGCATTCTGGCAGCAGTGTTGTCATTGTTGCCCTATTTGGGTAATGTTATCGGTTTTTTACTCGCCTTTGCTATGGCTGTTTTCTCCGGAGAAGGGGTTTGGGCCTATGTAGGTATCGGTATCACCTTTGGAGTGGCCCAGTTCATAGAAAACTATTTTCTGGAGCCCTATGTGGTAGGACGGCAGGTAAATCTAAATCCTCTTATGACTATTGTGGTTATCGTTTTAGGAGGTATGGTTTGGGGGTTCGTAGGGATGATCATTAGCATTCCGGTATTTGGGATTTTTAAGATCATATTCGACCGGGTGGAAAAACTAAAACCTTTAGGATATCTACTGGGAGAAAAAGATGCTGACTTTAAAAAGTAAACTACTTACTTCTTCGGATATACCTTGGCTAGCTCATTTAATCATTGCTTAAGAAACTGCTTCAAAGAGTCCATAGAAAATAGCCAGCCATAACAGACCCTTTATAAAAAAAAAGAGAAACAAAAGCACACCAACTTTCCAGCCTTCTTTTTGAATTAGACCTTTCCAGCCGTGTTCTTTTAAAATAGTTCTATATTTTTTGAACATACCTTCAAAATAAATGCAGGAGTAAGCCGGATTCTGTATCACACCAGAGGTGTAACTCTTACCATTTGTCTTAGCTGTCTACCCTCCGGGATCGGGCGAGCAACCCTCATACCCCGGTTTATTTGACATTTCAACTCGTGAGGTTTACCCTGCCTCCCTTGTCACCTCAGGAGCGGTGAGCTCTTACCTCACCTTTTCACCCTTACCACAACACTGGTGGCGGTTCGTTTTCTGTGGCACTTTCTGTCTCCCGGTTTAAACCGGAACCCTTCCTTTTGAGAAGCACGATGCTCTTTGTTGTCCGGACTTTCCTCCCTGCTAGCAGCAGGGCGGTAAGATTCCTGCCCTGCAAAATTAACGTTTTAGAACAACTCTATTTCGGTGGCTCCTTCACCATATCTCAAAAAATTAGCATCGTAAAAATTCAATCTTTCCATACGCTCCAACATACGGTGTATCTCTTCTTTGAGTACCCCTTCCCCCACACCGTGTATCAATACTATTTTCTTTATCCCTGATTTTCGGGCTTTATCAATATTTTTTCTCGCTTCGTTTAACTGTATTTGAAGTTTTTCATAATTACTGTAATTTTTCTCATGCTCCACCAGATTGTAAAAATGTAGATCTACTTCTAACTGATCTTTCTTTACCTGTATTCTTTTTGGTAGGTTTTGAGGTCTGTAATCTTTATTTAGGATATGATCAACACTGAAATCACCACTAGACAGTATCAGCTCATTGGTAGAATACCAGTCTTCAAAACCGTCATCTCTCAAAACCAAACAGCGGTTTTTATCTACTTTAAGAATCTGGCCTCCTCCTACCTCGTTAAGTAATCGAACTTTATCTCCTGCTTTTAAGATCATGGTCTAAAAGTATAGAACCCCTATAAAACGTTTGATTTTAACATCTCATATAGATAAAAAAAGCCGCTAATGCGGCTTTTTTTGTTTACTGTTCAAATTACTTTACTTGATCGTGACTTTTCGTAGAGCTTTGAGCTCTCCTGATTCTATCTCCAGTGCATACATTCCCGGAGCCAATCGGCTTACATCCAATATATTGCTGGAAACTCTCTCAAGGGATGCTTCAGAAAGCTCCATTATCAGTCTTCCGCTCATATCCATCAGTCGGATGCTGATTTCAGAAGGACTTTGTCTGTCAAACGTTACCATTAATTCATCATCTGCCGGTATGGGGTATACCTCCAGAGAACGTGAAAGTGCATTTTCTTCCAAACCTATAGTTGTTGTAATCGTAGTATCAGCTATAGCCGTGCTAGGGCAACTGGTAGTATCGAATACAGTAAGGGTTATTGTGTAGGTACCAGGCGTACTATAAGTATGAGTAACCATTGAGCCACTGGCATTGTTGCCATCACCAAAATCCCAGTAAAGGCTGTCCGCATTAACCGATCCGCTTCCGTCAAAGTTGAATGGATTGAAGCCACTAACAGCAATATCAGCTATTGCAGTATCGGTTCCTAAATTAAGCGTTACGGCTTTTTTGATGTCAGAACAGCTGGTTGTACCATAGTGTACACTTCCACTAAATACTCTGGGATTATTAGTCCCCCCAAAGGAACTGCACAAACCTACTCCTGCAGCCAGAGCAATATCGGCATTGGAGTAGTTTTGATTGGTACCGTTTCCGTCAAAATACCTGGCATCGAATTCTACATATATGGCATATGTTTGACCAGCGGAAATATTTATAGGATTGCTTAACGGAACAAATGTAGCTACTCCGCCACCGTTGGATGTTACATTAACCGTTTCGTGGTTTACCCATGCAGTAGGTGTAGTTTCATTACCTGCGTAAGTACCATTGGCAATATAGTAGACAATAACGTCTTCAGCACTACCTGCTGCTGCTCCCATATTAATATCAAACCCGTTAATGGAAACTGCATTAAGAGCCGTTACATCAAACATGTTTCCTCCTCCACAGCCATTATTGTCAGCAAAACTGGTGGTGAGTGTACCGGAGGCACCCTGTGCATAACCCAAATACCAGGTTATTTGGCCGGAAACCGGGAACTTAAAGGTATCACCAGTAGCTACCGAAGCAGTATCATTAATACCGGCATACCATTCGTAACCAACCCCAGGATAGTTTACTGCGGCAAAAATGGCGCTGTCTACAGAACCGGCACATACCGTATCTGGTGTGTAAAACTGTGGCTCTACTGGTATAAAGTCTAGTGGACCAATACTCATTGTATCATTGAGGGTAATCTGATCGGCCATCAGGTTCAGCGTAGCGGAAACACTCACCGAAACAGCCCCTGCATAGGTATTGATGGTACCTAAGGATAAAGTATCTGACTGACCGTTAGCTAAATTACCGGTATAAGTACTATTCAGATTAACGGTTACACCTCCAGTTACCGTAGCATCTACCGGTAATGAGGTAATGGCATTGGCCCCATTATTAGCGAACACGACATTAACCGTGGTATTGCTATCTCCACAGCCCGAAGGATCGAGGAAGATATCCGTAATCTCAGCATCATTCAGGATGGGCTCAGTAATGAATACATCATCTATACTGAATCCATCATTTCCGTTAAGAGCAGCATTGTCCTGCTGCCCCCAGCGAACCTGGGTGGTACCTGAGAAAGATTGGCTGTTGGCGGCTAATACAGAGTCTAATTTGATCTCAAAGAAAGCCCAGCTAGCGGTTGCATTAGCGGTGTTCCAGTCAAGTATTTCTACCCAGGGATCTGTATTGCTACCGCGAACCCAAACTTTATCACCGGCACTGGTTTCATCTGCGTGATCGGCAAAGTAAAAAGACAGTAGTATGTCGGTGGAAGGAACCACATAATTGGACATATCAACTGATAGGATCAGATATATGGGATCAGCTGAGCTCAAGGACTGGAAGCCTGCTGATTGCAGACCGTTATAAGGAGCACTTGGTCCACTAGTAGCATTATAGGTAAACAGTATATCACCTGTATTACCCGGACGTTCCACACTCCACCTGTAATTTGAAGTACAGAAATAGGTTCTGTCTTCAGATACAGGCCCAACATGATTTTCAAAATCCTCAAAAACCGGTAAAATAACTGGTGTGAGAGGTTGGCATTCCGTACAGAAAACTACAGGGCCTACCCAATCGGAGGTATCGCCAGGCATACAAACGCTTCGCACAAGATATTCATAACAAGTCGAGCTACTGAGCGTATCAACCAGCAGGCTATCGGGTCCACCAGTAAACACTCTTACTCCCCCAGTAGTGAGGGTTCCCTGGAAAAATCCAAGTGGACCGAACCACACCTCGTAGTCAGTACTCGCTGAATTGCCTGTCCAGCTGAGAATAGCCGATGAATCTGATATTTCTTTAGCTGTTAAGTTTACCGGCTTGGGGCAGGAAACTTCAATAATGCTGATATCATCCAGTCCTAGTCCGTCTCCTTCAAAAAACGCAGGGTCTAAAAAAGAGTCGTCTTGTTGGCCCCAACGGATTTGGGTGGTGGATGAAAATGTTTGATTTGCAGCTGATAAAGCAGCGCTGAGCGGTATATCTACTAATTCCCAATTAGCTGAATTTAAGGCGCTCCAATCATATATCTCTACCCAGGGATCGTTAATATTTCCTCTGGCCCATACCCTGTCTTCAGGATCTGCTTCGTCTCCATGGTCAGCAAAATTGAATGACAAATCTACTCCCTGTGCCATAGAAGAGTAGTTTGACATATTTATGGTAAGAACGAGATAGGCGGGATTACCAGTCGTAGTTTGGATACCTGCTGATTGGACTCCCGCAAAAGGAGGGGTTGGTCCCTCAGCTGCTACATAATTAAAGAACAGATCACCGGAAGCAGGACTAGGACGTTCAAAATCCCAGCTGAACGATACCCCGCAGAAGAAAGTAGTATCTGTTGATATCGGCCCGGAGTAACTTTCAAAATCTTCGGTAAAGGGAAGCGTAACCGGGCTTAACAAGCACTTAGTAACAAAGGTGAAAGGGCCTGCCCAGGGGCTTAAGCCCCCGGTTAGGCAGCTATCCTGTACATAAAATTCATAAGCTGTTTGTGGTGTTAGTCCACTTGCCATAAAAGTATCTTGTGAACCGGGAACGGAATCCAGGATAACTCCGTTACCTGTTCCCGGAATGAATCCGGGCAAGCCTATCTCTACATAAGTTTTCTGGCCCTGTGAGCCGGAACCCCAGAATACATCGGCTGTAGTTGCTGTAATATTAACAGCACCCAGAGTGGCCTGGAAAGGAGGAATACAAGCTGGAGTAGGTTCGTAGATGAAATCATCGAAATAGAAAGCATCATTTCCTCCACCAGTTCTATAACTAAAAGCTAGATGAGTATTGGTACCGATTAGGGTAGTATTATCTAAGATGAACACATATTCTATAAAGCTTCCATTGGTATTGCCCATCAATACAGTATCATAAGGAACAAATGAAAAGGTGTCTGTTCGACTGGCCATAGTACCAAAGAACAAGGTATCATTAACACCCTGCCCTCCTCCTTCGTAGGCTATTTTAACCCTCACCCAATTTAAGCCGCTGGGCAGATCAGTAAATTCCGGAGAGATCAGCATACCTATATTTGAGGCTGAAACACTGTTCATCTCGATGGCGTTAGGAAAACTTGGAATAGGCACTGAATGATCGGTGGAAGTCACTGTTTGAATGGTAGTGGTTCCGGGTGCTATAGTACTCCAGCAGTTATCTATGACCGGAGCCGTGGTCCCATCAAAATCCTGTGTATATGTAGCTATAAAGGGAGAACACAAAGTAGTAAAAGTCAGGGGTCCTACCCAACCGGATAAACCATTAGCTGAATCCGTACAATCAGATTGTACATAAACGTCATAAGTTGTGTTGTCCGATATACTATCTATTAAATAAGGGCTAGTTCCGGAACCAAAACTGGAAGTTGGAGATCCCTGGGCAAATCCTACAGGCCCCCAGTTAATATTGTATACATTCGCTGCACCGTCAAAGCTTATGGTAGCAGATGAATCGGTTACACCAACCAGGCTCAGATTAAAAGGATCCAGACAGGTTACGGATTCTATTGATATATCATCAAAACTCCTTCCGTCTGTTCCAGTGGGGGTTGTAGCTGAAGCTGTTTCATCTTCCTGCCCAAAACGGACCTGGAATGATGATGAAAAATTCTGACCTCCAGACTTCAAAATTGTTTTTAAGTCTATATCACCTGAAAAGACCCAGGTTCCACTGATAGAATTAGCCTCCAGATCATAGGCAAGTAACCAGCTATCACTGGTACTTCCTCTAATCCATACATTATCGTTGGGGTGCTGTTCATCTCCGTGATCCAAGTGATAAAAACTGAACAAATAGAATTCTGAATCAGAAGTATCAACAGCAGACATATTAACTGTCAAAATGAGATTATTAGCCGTTAAACCTGTTGTCGATACGTCCAAAGTAGCACTCTGACTGCCATTAAAGGCAAAGGCATTAAAGCGTAAACGCCCTCTGGTTTGATCATTTGTCTCAAAATCATATATACCTTCAGGAGTACAATGGGCGCCTATAGCATCACCAACAAAGGTGTCGGTAACCGCTGCTTCAAAACCTTCAAAATATGGAAAGTTAACTGGGTTAAGGGCAGTACAAAGAGTCCAGAAAGTAACCGGACCGGCTGTATCGCTGAAAACCCCTCCTCCACAATCAACATAAATATATGCATCATAAGCCGTATTAGGGTTTAAGCCCGTAGCTGCATAAGGAGACGATGTCTGTATTCCAGAAGGAGTACCTGATGAAGCTGGGGTGCCTCGTGGGACTATTATTATCCTGTAGTTGGTACTCGGGTCCGCAGTCCAGTTTACATCTGCCGTTGTGGTTGAAACATTAGTAACTGAAAGGTTGGAAGGCTGTTGGATTAAACTTAAAGTTGTATTCAGAGTATCATTATTATTTACTGTATCTGCTACCCCATTGGGATCAGATGTCCACGCTTTTAGATTATAAACCTGTCCGGTATTGAAGGTGAAGTTACCCAGGTTTACCTGAGCAGAAGAGGGACCTGCACCATTGATCGTATCTAAAGTAGAACTGTTATACATTACCGGTGTTTGAACTACTCCATCAACTTCCCAATTTACCATTACACCGCTGGTAATCTGGTTGGTACCAAAGTTCTGTACAGTAACGGTAACCGGATAGCTGCCGGTACAAATACCCTGAAGGGCTGTGGCCGATGTTAC
>JANQHO010000136.1 GCA_028277105.1 Owenweeksia sp.
CAATTAAACTTTTAGCTTATGAACAGGGGGATACTATACTTTTCCGTGATTTTGCTTTTGTCTTCATGTTTTAAGGAGGATGAGTTGCTCCCCGGGTTACCGGTTTATGAAGAAGTGGGCCGGGCCGATATGGTATCGCAGGGCGGAGTAGATTATCAGAAACAGCTCTATTTCGATCTCAGCAGTAATGAATTAAAAGCCTCCAATAACCGCGATGTCTGGGATCTGGCCTTTAGCTGCGAAAACGGGAACCCCAATATTTTTACCAACACCGCCATGCTGGCCCAGGTAGCGGGTACCGGCAGTACCAACTTTGAGGAAAACTTTAATCCAGACGATCACGATTTTGAATTTGAAAGGGTCAAACAATTTTACCATCAAGCCTGGATAGGGGAAGACTTTGACGCTCAAAACCAGCCTGGAGGCGAAGTTTTTATTATTGACTTGGGCCGTAATATGCAAAACCGGCCCCGGGGCTACAAACTTTTACAGGTATTGGCTTATGACGGTTCGTCCTACAGCTTGCAGGTATCCGATCTGGATCATGCCAACAAACAACAGTTCAGCGTAATGGTAGATGACCGGTATAATTACGTATATATCTCTTTGTCCGATCCTTCTGAGGTTCAAATCCTCGAGCCGCCCAAAACCGAGTGGGACCTGCTTTTTACCAAGTATATGCAGCGTTTATTCGATGGACAAGATACGCTTGACTATTCCGTAACCGGCTGCTTGACCAACCCTTACCTTACCGAAGCGGCCTTGCATACTCCCGCTCTGGAAGACACAACGATTAATTTTACTTCCATTACTCTTAAAGATGTTATTGACTCTAATTTTTCTGCCCAAGCAGATGTAATTGGGCATAACTGGAAATATTTTGACCTGGATAATTCGCGGTTTTTCATGCGGGATAACCGCTTTTATCTGGTTAGAGATAGTGAAGCCCTTACCTACAAGCTTCAATTTACTGGCTTCTACAATGAAGCGGGTAACAAAGGTGCAGTAGAGTTCATCTATTTGCCTCTGTAAGCACCAAAAGCAACCTTTCAGAACAAGATTAGTTGCTTAAGCCCTCATCCCGCCCGATAAAAGGGGTGGGAGTGAGGCACTATAACTTTGAAATAAAAAAAGCCTGAAGAATCTTCAGGCTTTTTATCGTAGCGAGGAGCAGAATCGAACTGCCGACCTCAGGGTTATGAATCCTGCGCTCTAACCATCTGAGCTACCTCGCCAAATTTTGGGCTGCAAATATAGAGCTTTATCCACAGCTGCAAAGATACCATGCCAACAATTTTGATTTGCGGCAGCCCTTTTTTTCATATATTGCGCCATTAGCACAAACAATCGGCAGGACATGACAAATGAAAAAGTAAAATACGAACTGGAATTTCCGGTTAAAGCATCACCCAGCATGCTCTTCCCTTTTCTATCCACTCCCAGCGGATTGTCAGAATGGTTTTCCGATGACGTAAACTCCCGGGGAGAAAAGTTCACCTTTATTTGGGATGGTGACGAGAGAACTGCCTACATGGTAGGCAAGAAAGGGGACAAGTACATTCGCTTTCGCTGGGAAGAAGACGAGGATGAAGGCAATAAGTACTACTTTGAATTCCGCATAGTAGTGGATGAACTGACAAATGATGCGTCTCTCATAGTTACCGATTATTGCGATGAAGACGAAGTAGAGGAGGAGAAGCTGCTTTGGGAAAGCCAGGTAAACGAATTATTACACACTATAGGCTCGTGAGGAAATGAAACTCAGGAGTTTTATCAAAGAAAATTTAGCTTTTCTTATCCCGGTTTTCACCCTCTTGATCACCGGGATAATTTTTTTAATCCTCTATCCCAAAGATCAGATACACCTTGTTCAAAACAGCTGGCACAACAGGGGGCAAGATATTTTTTTTGCTTACATCACCTTGCTGGGTGACGGTTTTATCTTTTTAATCACCGGTATTATTCTCATATTTATCAAATGGCGTTACTTTTTTGGTTTGCTGGTAGCTTCTGTATTGACCCTTTTGATCATCGGGTTATTGAAAAACGTAGTTTTTGAAGGGGAGCCCCGCCCCGTAAAGTATTTTGAAGGTACCGAGCAGCTCTACCTGGTAGAAGGGGTAAAAATGCGACACTGGAACAGCTTTCCTTCCGGCCATACTACAGCTGCTTTTGCCTGCTTTGGCTTTCTGGCCTTTATTACCCGTATTGGTATTCTAAAATTTTCCACTTTCATTCTGGCAGCCCTGGCCGGATACTCGCGTATTTACCTTTCACAACATTTTTTAGAAGATGTGGTTGCCGGTACATTTATCGGGACTTTGATAGCATTTTTCAGTTATCGTATCATGCTGTACTTTAAATACAGTTGGATAGATGATAAATTAGCCCCCCGCAAAAAAATACAGTGAAGTACTTCGATCGAAATACCTGGTTTTGGGCATTTTGTTCTGCCTTGTTTTTCCTGCCTTTTCTGGGAGGGGTTCACCTTTTCGATTGGGATGAGATCAACTTTGCCGAACTGGCCCGCGAAATGCTGGTTACCGGCAACGGCTTACAATTGCAGATCAATTACGAAAGCTTCACCGAAAAGCCGCCTCTGTTTTTCTGGTTACAGGCACTCAGCATGACAATATTTGGAGTAGGAGAGTATGCCGCCCGCTTTCCCAACGCTCTGCTCGGCATTGTTGTACTGCCCTTTTTATACATCAGCGGTAAGTTTTTGATCGACCGTAAGTTTGGTTTTCTATGGGCAATGAGCTGGTTTGGCAGTATTTTGCCCTTCCTGTATTTCAAGTCAGGTATCATCGATCCCTGGTTCAACTTTTTCATCTTTAACGGGCTGTTTTTCCTCATCCACTACAAATGGCGTAAAGACAACTATAATGGAGCTTATTTCAGCCGGTCAGCCAAGGCTTATTTGTGGTTGGGTGGTATTAGTATTGGGCTGGGCATACTTACCAAAGGACCAGTGGCTTATCTGATCGTTTTCCTGTGCCTCGTGGTTTATTGGTTTAAAGAAAGATTGAGGACTTATTTATCTTTCAAAGGGTTCTTTAGCTTTTCCTTCATTGCCTTGTTGACCTTTTCTCTTTGGTTTTTAATCGATCTCATTATCAATGGGCCTGACTTCATAGTGGAGTTTACCATCAGGCAATGGGAATTACTCACTACTTCTGATGCCGGCCACCAGGGTTTTCCGGCTTATCACTTTGTGGTGTTGCTCCTCGGCTGTTTTCCCGCCAGTATTTTCGCTATTCGTGCCATGAAAAAGATTCCCGGTTTGCCTTACCATCTGCAGGATTTTAAGCTCTGGATGGTGATTTTACTCTGGGTGGTTCTCATACTTTTTTCGCTGGTGGGCACCAAGATCATTCATTACTCATCTTTGGCTTATTACCCCCTCAGCTTTTTAGCTGCTTTGTGGCTATGGCATACGCTTGAAAACGGCAAAGCCGTGGCAAAATGGATGAACATAAGCCTTGTGACAATAGGATTGATCATCATTTTGGTTTCTGCTGCTTTGCCTTGGGCAGGTATGCATATTGAAACGATAAGGCCCTTATTTAAAGCAGATCCATTTGCCATGGCTAATCTTAATGCCAGAGTTCCCTGGAGTATATGGAACTATCTCCCAGCGGTATTCTACCTGCTGATTTTAACTGCTTACCTGATATTGTTAGCTCGAAAACAGACCTATCACGCTTTCAGAACCCTTTTTTTAGGAACATCCGTATGGGTGATGCTGGCCCTGGTTTTCTTTATCGGAAAGATTGAAAGGATCAGCCAAAGGGCCAGTGTGGAGTTTTTCAAGGAAGCAGTAGACCGGGAAGTTTACGTAACCACTTTCGGTTACAAAAGCTATGTGCCCTGGTTTTATGGAAAAGTAATGCCTTATAATAATATGCAGGCAACAAATAAGGACTGGTTGTTGTACGGCCAAACAGACCGCCCGGTTTTGATCAGTTGCAAGATTACCCATCGCGAAAGACTCGAGAGCAAAATTCCCGATGCAGTATTTTTATACGAGAAAAACGGCTTTTGTTTTTACCAAAGATTCTAGTCACATAAATAAGAAGGTTTTATCAACCCCCATTTAGCCAGTCGGTATTGCACAGAAACCTTCAAAACGCCCAGCCCATATATAGCACTTCGTTTTAAATTAATGGAAGACGCCTCTGCAAAATACTTGGTAGGACAGGTTATCTCTCCAATTTCAAAGCCTTTGTAAAAGATTTGTGCCAGCATTTGATTGTCAAATACAAAATCATCAGAGTTCCATTCAAAGTTTACGCTTTCCAATACTTCCCTTGAAAAAGCGCGGTAGCCGGTGTGATATTCGGAAAGTTTTTGACGAAGTAACTCATTCTGTGTAAAAGTCAGGATACGGTTGGCTACGTATTTATACCAGGGCATACCTCCCCGTAAAGCACCCCTTCCCAAAATCCTGGAGCCCAATACTACAGGATACAGCCCATTGGCAATAACGTAGGCCATGGAGTGAATTAATTTTGGGGTGTACTGGTAATCGGGGTGAAGCATGATAACAATGTCTCCCTCTATCTCCAGGGCTTTGTTGTAGCAGGTTTTCTGGTTTCCTCCGTAACCCCGGTTTATTTCGTGGGAAATAATGTGTTTTATTCCCAGCTCCCGGCCTACTGTAACGGTATCATCAGAGCTTTTATCGTCTACCAATACCACTTCATCTACTATATCGAAAGGAATTTCTCTGTATGTGCGTTCCAGGGTGCGCCCGGCATTGTAAGCCGGTAAAACCACCACTATTTTTTTACCATTGATCATACAGGCAGCAAAAATATAATTTTCAATACTCTGTCATGATAGCTTTAATAGTTCTCAACAAAGCAATAGGACTTACAATTTTTATTTTGTCTACTAATTGTCTTGTAATCAAGCAAGTAAGTAAATAGATAATTAATTAAATTGCATTGAAGTTATAATTACAATGTTATGAAACCGGTTTTAGCAATACCCTTATGTCTGATCTTAGGTTTCTTTAATCAGGAGCCGTATCACAAGAATTTTTTGGAAGAAAACGGCAAGATCCAGCTCGTACTGGGCCAAACTATTTATACCAATCCTTCCCTTACTTATTGTGAGCTAGTTCGCGAGCTGCATTCCGAACAAGAGCTGAAAATACAGGTAGTGGCCGATTGCCCCCTTACTGGTATGAGAAAGTATTCGGTTACTGCATTCCAACTAACTGTCAATAATGAAAAAACACAAGAACATCAGTCAATCAATAAAACTTCACTTCTCAGTAATAGTGATGTGCTACCAACCCAAATGATCCAAAAACTATTCGGTGAAAGCGAGAATATTAACACATTCAATATTAGAGTGTTAAAAATCATACCTATAGACGATATAGTAGTAGGCCATAAAAGCAAAGAGTTGGATGTTTTACATGTAAATAATTTAAGAACGGAAATTCTTTCCAGCTAAAATCAGTAATAGCCACTGCCTCTACATGAACATTTATCTCCCTAAGGTACTTTTAAGAGGGTATGTTACATCGATTTTTTTTATAGTTTGCCCGCGTTAACGCCCTCTTAACAATGAAGAGATTTTTACAGCTTGTTTTTACCAGTTGTTTATTTACACAATTTATTGCCGCACAAGATGTTAGAGGAACGGTTAAGGATGCTAAAACAAACGATCCGGTAATAGGTGCCAATGTTATTATTAAGGGAACATCAATAGGCACCACTACTGATATTGATGGAAATTTTATACTCAAAACCGGAAAACAAGAACTACCTTTAGTAATACAAGTAAGTTTTATCGGTTATTTAAACCAGGAAATTCCCATTTCAGATCTGTCTAAACCTGTGAACTTTGAGCTGAAAGAAGACAGCGAAATGTTGCAGGAAGTCAGTATTATAGAACAACGGCTGAGTGATAAACAAAGATCCAGTGCCCTTACGGTAGAGGCTCTGGATAATTTAGCTATTAAAGAAACACCTGCTGTTACCTTTTATGAAGCTTTGGGAAACCTGAAAGGAGTAGACCTGACCTCCGCCAGCATAGGTTTTAAAATTATTAATACCAGGGGCTTTAACAGCACCTCTCCTGTACGGTCACTCCAACTGATAGACGGAGTGGATAATCAGGCGCCCGGGCTGAACTTTTCACTGGGAAATTTTTTGGGAGCCAGCGAGCTGGACATTCAAACTGTAGATATTATAGCCGGTGCCAGCACCGCTTTTTACGGCCCTAATGCCTTTAACGGAGTAATTGCCATGACTACCAAAAACCCTTTTGACTATCAGGGTCTTAGTGTATCGGCCAAAGTAGGAGAGAGAAGTATGGTAGAAACAGCGGTTAGGTATGCTGAAGCCTATAAACTGGGGGAAAAAGATTATGAAAACTTTGCCTTCAAGGTCAATGTATATTACCTTACAGCTGATGACTGGGAAGCGACCAATCTGGATCCCACCCTTCAGAGTGAGGATGGTCTTGATAACCCTGGTGGGTACGATGCCATAAACCGCTACGGTGATGAAATTAAGTTTGACGATGGCGGGGCTACCATTACCTACCCCGGATTGAGAAACTACTACCGCAGTGGTATCGAAGAGCGCTTTCTCGTAGATTATGATACCCGTAACCTCAAACTAGGTACGGCATTGCATTACCGCTTCCAGGAAGACCTTGAGCTCAAATACACTTTTAACTATGGGTTTGGCACTACTGTGTACCAGGGAGACAACCGCTTTAGCTTAAAGGATATCCAGTTTTTTCAAAACAGGGTAGAACTTTCCAGGGAAGACAAGTGGTTTGTAAGGGCTTACAGCACCAATGAAGATGCAGGTAATTCTTACGATGCCTACTTCACTGCCTTGCGTATGCAGGATAACTACGTGCGAGATGATGTATGGGGAGCACAGTACCGCAACTTTTGGTCTGGCCTTGGTGCAGTTGATTCTGTAAAAAATTTGCCTGGTTACCCATCTAATGCCAACAATAGTGAAGAGCTAAGACCGCTTTTAGAGCCCATTCTCAACGATAACCTGGATTACATCAGATCACTTCACGAAGCTAACCGTGCTACCGTTAATGGGTTTTACGGAGCCATCGAAGGCCTTACCCCAGGTACGGCAACTTTTGACTCTCTTTTCAATTCTATCACTACCCGTTCTTTTACCGAAGGGGGAAGCCGGTTTATCGACCGCTCTGCCTTATACCATGTACAGGGCCAGTATTCTTTTGACCCGGGTAGCTGGGGGCAGTTTGTTGCAGGAGGTAATTTTCGCTTGTATGTACCCAACTCTGAGGGAACCATTTTCAGCGATACTGCAGGAAGACAAATCACTAACAGTGAAGTAGGCTTTTTCGGGGGCTGGGAAAAAAAATTCTGGGAGGATAAGCTAAAACTGGGCGCCACGGTCCGGCTCGATAAAAATCAAAACTTCAACTGGCTCTCTTCCCAGGCCCTTTCTGCAGTTTACAGCTTTAATCCTCTTAATACCCTGAGGCTGTCGTTTTCATCAGCCATACGCAACCCTACTTTACAGGATCAATACCTGTTTTACAATGTGGGGAGGGCTATATTATTAGGTAATCTCAATGGTTTCGATTCGCTGGTTACCGTAGAAGACGTGGAGACCTTTCTGGGGGGTACTAACCAACAGCGGACGGAATACGAATTTGATTATTACAACTTAGATCCCATACGCCCGGAGCGGGTACAAACAGCAGAGATCGGTTATCGTACTACTCTTTGGGAAAGCTTGTTTCTCGATCTCAATTATTACTACAGCTGGTACCAGGACTTCATAGGGTTTAACATAGGCCTGGATATTGAGGATTTTCCTGAGAGGGGAGGATTGGAAAGGTTAAGGGGAGTACAGGCTTACCGCATAGCTGCTAATGCCCAGGATCAGGTAACCACTCAGGGTTTTAGCATAGGGGCCAATTACTACTTCTGGGATAAATATACCTTGTCAGGAAATTATACCTGGAACGTATTGAATACTGCTACCGATGATCCTATCATTCCGGCTTTTAATACTCCTGAGAACAAATATAATGTGAGCCTTTCAGGTAGGCAGATGAAATTGGGAAAGCTGAATGGGCTGGGATTTAATGTTACTTATAAATGGGTAGAGGGTTTTCTGTTTGAAGGTTCCCCGCAATTTACCGGCTTCATTGAATCGTACGGTTTATTGGATGCTCAGATCAGCTATGATCTGGATCCTTGGAACCTCTTTATGAAACTGGGCGCCTCTAATATTCTCAACAACGAGGTTTTTCAGGTATACGGAGGCCCTCTGGTGGGACGTTTAGCCTATTTCTCATTGCTATATGAATTACAATAGTTTTTAATTATATTACATATCGTTTAATAAATACTCATTTTATATGAAAAAAGCAGTACACAGTTTGATGGCTATAGGCCTTGTTTTGAGTTCAGTTGGAGCTACCGCCCAGTTCAGATATCTCGATGATGTTTTTTTAGAATCAGAAATAAAAGATACTAGCAGTGTTACCTATGGGATAAATTTTAATGAGTACGCTCCCCCTCCTATTGGCGGCCCGCAACTTTTACCTCTCATGTGTGATATCTATCAACCTAACCCTTCAGTTGACACCGTAACAGACCGTCCCGTAATCATATATTTTCATACCGGAAGCTTTTTACCCAAGGGCTTGGTTTCCCCTATGGGTGAAAGAACAGATAGTGCAGCGGCAGAAATTTGTAAGCGGTTTGCTAAAAAAGGTTATGTAGCGATCTCAGCCTCTTACCGGGTTGGTTGGCTGGCTGATAGCCCTAATCTCGATTTGCGCAGAGGCACTAATCTTTTAGCGGTATATAAGTCTATACAGGACGCCAAGGCAGCGGTAAGGTGGGTGCGTAAAACCGTAGCTGAAGATGGTAACCCTTATGGAGTTGATCCGGACGATATTGTTCTCGTAGGTCAAGGGTCCGGGGGATATACCGTTTTAGCTTATGCTACCATAGATAAATATGCGGAAGTAGCCAATATCGCTAAATTTCAGTATGATCAATCCGGAACAGGTATTTATGGACAGCCGGTAACTGCAGGTGACCCCTATATTGATACTGCAGTGGTGGGCGATTGGGATGGCTCTGGTGGTGAGGTAACCTTAACCGGGAATACTACTCCTTTGGGTTTACCAGAAGTTGATACCAACGCTACCGGTAGAAATTTCATCAATAATCCTACTTATAGCAATGATGTACGTATGGTTCTTAATTTAGGAGGGGCCCTTGGAGACTCCACCTGGCTGGAAGCCGGTGATCCTGCGATGGTATCTACTCATTGCCGGTTCGATTTTTTTGCCCCTTATTATGAAGGTATGGTTCAGGTGCCTGTAGGTGGGATGTTTTTTCCAGTAGTGGAAGTAGCCGGTAGCCATACGGCTATTAAAATTGCCAACAGCCTGGGCAATAATTCTGCTCTTGTTAGTGCTAACCTTACTGATCCTATAAGCGTGATGGCGCGTAACAATCAATACAATCTGGGGAATGAGGAAAATATTTTAACTTTTAATATTATGCCTCCCGACCCTAATTTACCTTTCGAGGTAAACAGTAACCCCTGGGATTTCTGGGACCCTGCTGACCCACTGGGATCTAACGAGACCAATCCCAATATCAGGGCACAATCAATGGCCTACATCGACACTGTAATGGGTTTTTTCGTTCCCCGTATAGCACTTCAGTTAAATGCTACGGGAAGAAATATCGGTATAGTTGAGAATGAACTTTCTGATGTTCAGATTTTTCCCAATCCCGCACAAAATTGGTTAAGAATAAACCTCGATGATGAGATCAAACTGGAAGAAGTGGAAATTCTGGATATTACAGGTAAACCGGTATTGAATATAACCTTGGAAGAAGGTCAAAAAGAGTTTTCGGTAGAAGGACTTACCAAAGGTGTTTACATTGTAAAAATAATAGCCCGTGAAGGCACTATTACCGAAAAGATCATAAAAAACTAGTATTTATAGAAATTAATAATTCAACAGATCCCTGTCTTTATAAGGTAGGGATTTTTTCGTTTATACATTTGCCCAAATTTTCACACATGGTATACAGCTTTAATGGTAAGGCTACAGATAAGGACACTCTTGAAGTAGAGATCAATAACAGAGGGCTCAACTATGGCGATGGGGTTTTTGAGACTATGAAATACGCCAACGGACGGATTAATTTTTGGGAAGACCACTATTTCAGATTAATGGCTAATATGCGTATACTACGCATGGAGATCCCGATGAGTTTTTCGCCTGAATTCCTGGAGCAGCAGCTCAAAAAGATTGTAGAAACCAATGAGTTAAACCATAAAGCGGCCCGGCTTAAATTGCTGGTATGGCGAAAAGCAGGAGGGTATTACACTCCGGAAAGCAATGATATCGATTATTTGATCACTGTATCAGAGCTACCATCTGCTGTTTATGAGCTCAATGAAAAAGGTTGGGAGACCGATCTCTTTAAAGATTATTACAAACCCAAAAGCCTTTTGTCTGGTATTAAAACAACTTCTGCTGCGCTGTATACTGTTGCTGGTATTTTTAAAAAAGAGAACGGCCTGGATGAATGTATTTTAATGAACGATAACAAAAGCGTGGCAGAGGGCATTAGCCATAATATCTTTATGGTAAAGGATAAGGAGGTAATAAGCCCTCCGCTGGAAAGCGGTTGTTTAAAAGGGGTTATGCGCAAAAAGGTAATAGAGCTATTACCCAAAATGGGTTACACTGTTTCTGAAAAAGAATTCTCACCTTTTGAGATCCAGAAGGCTGATGAGCTGTTCTTTACTAATACGATTAACGGAGTCCGCTGGGTTTCCCGCTACCGCAAAAAAGAATTTAAGTCCGATTGTAGCCGCCTCCTAATAGAAAAGATAAATATAAAAGTGGCCTTAGGCTAGTTTAATGAAGGATCCAAGGGGCTATTGGCCCACAAAGGATATTCACCGCCTACCCGCATCAGTACTTTTTTCCACATCTCCTCTGGCTCATCTCTCAGCACTTCTATGGCGTTGTCTTGCAACACCAGCCAGGAGTTCTCATTGATCTCGTCCGACAGCTGCCCCAGGCCCCAGCCGCTGTAACCGAGGAAAAAGCGGATATCCCCTGGAGCGATCAACTTGCATTTTATCAGTTCTTTAAGAGGCTCCAGATCACCTCCCCAATACAGGTTTTCATTGATCTGAAGGCTGCCGGGAAGCAGATCCCCTTTATTGTGAATAAAATAAAGGCTGTCTTGCTGTACCGGCCCACCGTGATAGACCGGAGTATTAAAAGAAGGAAAGTTTATTACAATCTCATCGAGTTTTAATTCGAGAGGCTTATTGATAACAAAGCCTACAGAACCATCTTCACCGTGTTCAGTGAGGAGTATTACGGTACGTTCAAAATTGGGATCGCCTAAGTAGGGTTCCGCTACTAAAAGGCTACCTTTTTCAGGTTTTTCAATCAAATACTGCATTTCAAATAAATCCAAACTAATATAGACGCTTCACCTTAGATTTGCAATCTGAATTATTAACGTTTTTATGAAAAAAGAATTGCAAAACGCCCGGGAAGACTACCGGCAAGAGGTTCTCGAAATAAGTAGTGTTGATAAAGATCCCCTCGAACAGTTCAAGCTATGGCTTAAGGAGTATCAGAAAATCAGAATAAGGGATTTTAATGCCATGGTGCTGAGCACCGTAAATGACAATAAACCCACCTCAAGGGTAGTGCTATTAAAAGGCATTGATAAAGGAGGACTGGAGTTTTATACCAATTACACCAGTAACAAAGGAAAAGAAATAGCGGCAAATCCTCATGTAAGTCTCAATTTTTACTGGCCTGAGCTGGAAAGGCAGGTAAGGGTAGATGGCAGGGCCGAAAAATTGACTGCTGCGGAATCGGATGAGTATTTTGCTACGCGCCCGGAAGAAAGCAAGATAGGGGCCTGGGCTTC
>JANQHO010000155.1 GCA_028277105.1 Owenweeksia sp.
TTTACAATGGGGCCATTCCCTATGCTATAGTCAACCTCTCCCTGGGTTCCGGTCATAAAACCATCGGATTCTGATTCGAGCACTCCAGACTGTCCGTTGGGGATCTGTTCCGGGGGAACAATGTCCCAAATACCTCCGGATAGACTGTAATAACTCCTGTTTAAAGTTTCACCTGAATTGTTTTGAATTGTAACAACTACACTACGTGCTGCCATTTTTTTAAGGATTAATTGGAGGCCTACTCTCTTAAGGCTTTTCGGCTTCGGCCTGTTACCAGATAAAATGGATGTTTTCCTTGCGCGCTTTTTTATCTGAGAATTACTCCAAATTTATTCTGTAACCTTCACCCGGTTTCAGGTATAACTTCCTGAATTATGAAATCAGGTAGATCTACCTGGTTTCAATCCCCCACTGCTATTTTAAGATTTACAGCTGCACGACTGAAATGTGTTTTGTACCTTGCTTTAATCACCTAATGAGATCATATGGTTAAACGTCAATTCTTTTTACCCTTACTTTTTCTATTTCCTTTAATTACTCATGCTCAGAACAAGCTACAACTCACAGATATTTCCGCTTCCTATTTTGCCCCTTTTGCCATTTATGATATTGGAGCTAAGGCAGGTGTAGGCTTTTCCTATTGGAAGTGGGATCAGATCAAAACCAAAAAGGAAAGATCAAAGACTGTAGTACACCAGGTCTATTTTGAACCTCAACTAGCCTACTTTGGCAATAGAAATTACTACTATTCTTTATTGGCCAACCTGGAAACGGGCTGGAAATGGCAAACCCAAGGAAATAAAAGCTACTCCAGCCTTTCTGTGGGTTTAGGCTATTTAAACCGTTCTGAAGCATTAACTCTTACGGCACATCTAGATGGCTCCTATAGCGTTGCGGAATGGGAAAACCGGCCGGCTTTTTTGCCTTCTTTAAACTACCGTTGGGGTATTCAGTTATACCGTTCCTTTGGCCTGTATACCGGGCTTTCTTATGCTTACCAAATCTATTTTCAACACACTAATGCGGGTTTGCTCTTTTTTGAGCTTGGGGTGTGCTATGCCCTTTCCCAGTCCTAATTATAATTTTCAACAGTTATGAATCGCGAAGAATTTATCAAAAAGAGCCTTTTACTGGGGGTTGGAGCAGCCTATTTCCCTTCTATTTTCTTAGTCTGCCAAAAAGAAAATGGTGACAGCAGTGCAGCGAGCCTTAATTACGATGGTGAAGTTTTAATTATTGGAGCCGGTGCTGCAGGGCTAATGGCAGCCTACCGCCTGGCGCAAAATCAGATCCGGTTCAGAGTTTTAGAAGCCTCTGCCACTTTTGGCGGCAGGGTAAAAAAAATACAGGACTTTGCCGATTTTCCCATAGACCTGGGAGCCGAATGGATACATGATGAGCCCACCATCTTCAGGGATATGATCAGGAATGACCAGGTAGATGGAAGTATTGACCTTATTCCTTACAATCCCTCTGAAATAAAGGGATGGAGGAATGGCAAACTACGCAATCACAGTTTTTTTAGCACCTTTTACAGCGAGTATAAGTTCAAAAGTACTACCTGGTACGACTTTTTTGAAGATTTTATTGTACCAACTATTGGTTTGAATAATATGACGTTTAACAGCCCGGTAAACGAGATTGACTACAGCGGTAACCGTGTAAGTGTTACCACCACAAATGGTACCGTATATGAAGCGGATAAAGTTTTAGTTACGGCATCTATTAATGTATTACAAGGCGGTTTGATCAGTTTTATGCCTGCTTTGCCCCAGTCCAAAATTAATGCATTAGACGAATTTTATATGCCAGATGGTTTAAAGGTATTTATTCAGTTTTCAGAAAGATTTTACCCTGATATGTTGCTCATGCAAGGGCTGTTTTCCATGCTCAGCGATGAGTCTGAAGAAAAGATCTATTATGATGCGGCTTTTAAAAAGGATTCCAACCAAAATATATTAGGTCTTTTTACCGTGGGCCCTGTCGCTTCCTCTTTTACTAATATGAATACCGAGCAGGAATTGATCAACGCCATTCTAGCAGAGTTGGATGAAATATTTGAGGGTAAAGCCTCCCATACTTATCAGAAGCATATTATTCAAAACTGGAGTAAAGAACCTTACGTTCGTGGATCTTATAATTTTGAAGGTACTTCCAGCGCTATTTCGGAAATGCTTAAAGGTGTAGATGGTAAAATTTATTTTGCCGGGGAAGCCATTAGCACCAGTGTTCAAGCTACAGTACACGGTGCTGGTCAGTCTGGTTTTTATCAAATGGAGGAGCTGGTAAAATAAAAGAATATCCTGTTGATGGGTATGAGTACATTTTGGAGTTTACCGTTAATTAGAGCCACTATTAAACATAGTGGCTCTAATATTTCTATACTCTTTACTCTAAGATCATTTTGATGTATTTGGAATGCCCTTTAAACTGCAATTTGCATAGATATACCCCGGGAGCTACCCGTTTGCCGGTAGTACTCTGCCCATTCCATCCTAAGGAGTAGGAACCCGCTTCCAACAAACCTTCATAGTTCCAAATGGATTGCCCGCTGAGCGCATAAATGGAGAGCTTTACCTCTCCCTCTACTGGTATAGAAAACCCTATCTCAGTTCCTCGCTTGAAGGGATTGGGGTAATTTTGATACAGATCAAACGCCACGGCTTCATTCTCTGATCCATCAGTATTGTTTTCCTCCTGTTGTTTCTTGTTCTTTAATGCTCCATCAGGACATTTTCCAACAAATACGTGGTACAAAGGCAGGTCTATTTTTAAAGCAGATGAAAGAGCCGATTCATTGCCATTTTTATCTACGGCTTTTACTTGCACATTAACGAGCTGTTCTACATCCACATAAGGATTATATCCAATTCTGACCAAAGGTGTGTTCCTTTCAAATGAGTCAAATAATTTGTTATCGATATATACTTTATAAGCAGCAACCTCACCGGTATTATCGACAGCAGAATCAAAACGGATCTCGCAGTGTGGAGTTTCTACGTTACAGGGTAAAAGTATAGAGTCAGGGACGTATCGGGCCGTTAAGTTTTTTGGTGGGGCTGGCGGTATATAATCAGGCGTGATCCTGTAAAACTTTCGGGAATCAGCATTTTCAATAGCTATATTTTGGACGGCATACTGCTGTAAAATTATGGGCGGTAGAATAACCGTCCAGGGGCCGGAGATGCTGCCTGCTTCCTCAACAAGGTAATATTGGTCAATATCAAATAGTGAGGTTTTGATGACAAGCGAATTAACATCATAGGTAACAATAGGCTTATAAGGTCTTGCCAGCGGCTCTCCTACAAAGTAGCCTTGTGAAGGGTCATAAACCGATTTCCAGTAAGAACCGATGATAGTTCCTCCCTGGAAATATTCCCTGATCACGATACCTACATTTGGAAATTTTGAGGTCCTGTTGGTGGGTTCTGTAACCGTGCCATAGCTGGCGGTAGCCCCGGCATCCAGCCATTCACCGATGAACATTTGTGAATAGTTTCCAATGACCCCACCACTTGAAGTCATATGATCGCAAATAGCTCCCGGTAAATACGTATTCGTTTCAATGTCTTTAATTACTTCATCACCGGTAAAATAAAACAAGATATCCGGGGTATTGCACAAATAATCTTTTGAGCTGCCAGTAAGATCGAGGGCATTTAGATTTAATCCATTAAAACGCTGCGGAGTATTACTCATAACCCCCCATCTGGTGTTTCTATACCGATCATTCGTTTTGATCAGATAGCCATCTCCCGTAGGAAAAGTTGCATCGGAGGAAATACTCATATCTATGAGTGCCTGTACAGAGCTATCCGTATTTTCATTGGTCATGAGGTGCATGGTAGGCCTTATTCCAAACTCGGTATAGGGATATATTGAGTTTGAATTAGCAAAGGAGTTATGGAGATAATGGTGGTAGTGTTTAGTACTGGGGCTGCCTCCCGGGTTTTCCAGTAGCTCACCTATAGCGAAAGCCGCGCATACGGAAGAACCTGCCGCTCCCCCAATAAATGCAGGCCCGCCAAAAAAATTAGGCGCTTTCCAGGCTAATACAAATGCCTGAATTTGATCTTGCCTTCCGGCAAGTGCCAAATTAATATCCTGCATAGCCTCCTCAAAAACGGTTGTGTTCAGTGAAGCGGCAGTGGCTGTATTTAGTGATACGGTAATGATATTTTGGTTTGGAATACCTCGTGCATTAGCGTAGTAACTGGCCACGCTTGCTGAAATGGGATCATCTTCGTTAACAATAATGGCAACCTGCTCAGGAAGCAATGAAGTTCTGGGCAATAAAACGGTGGGGCCACCAGCGGGTAAAAATGTCTCGTATTCAATTGCTGTACTGTTTGCCTGGTTGGTAAATGCATCGTAGTTCTGCGCAACCGAAGAAAGGGTACAGATCATCGACATCTGAAGGCACATCAGTGCTTTGGTAAGCGTTGTTCTCATAGTTGAAAGCTTTAATGGTTAATGAGGAAATTGAAACAAGTAGCTCAGGTACAGTTATTTTTCCCTGTTATAGGGAGCCTGGTGATCAACCAAAAGTAAATCCCCCTTTGAAGAAATAATTGTAAAAAATAGACAAGAAGAACTCAACCAAAGGTCAGCGTTTGAATACCTTTTTTAAGCTTGTAGAAATCACGTGGTGAATGATTGGTTAGTGACTTCACATCTTTTATGAAGTGCGATTGATCAAAATAGGAATAGCGATAGGCCAATTCTGTAAAATCAGAATCACCCAGGTAACGCCCTTCTGTTAAACAATTGATTGTTCTAACCAGCCTGCAGTATTTTTTAGGGGTAATACCAAGACTATTGACAAACTTTCTTTCAATCGTTTTATAGGACAGGTCAAACAGATGGCAAAGATCGCTAATAGGCATCATGCCCAGCGAATGATCTATAGAATTGATCATTTCTTCAAAAATAGCATCTACCCTGTTCAGCACTTCACTGAGTTTGGAATTAAAAAAATCTGTGAGCAACTTTATTCTTTCCGCCTGACTGTCTGCGGCAAAAAGTTGATCTTCAATAATTTTTATCCCTTTTCCGAAGCATGCTTCAGGTGAGAAGCAGGCATTGATCGTATTCTTAACCTCGATTTTTGAAAACAGGTAAAGTCCCTGAGGCTTAAACCGCACCGATATAAGTGGACTCTTACTTACCCTGCATATTTGGGGAAAAGTTTTTAGCCCGGCTAGATGACTTTTTAACCCCCATACCGGCTGCCCTGTCGTTGTTGTACGGTAGAAAAGGGAATCCGTGAAGATCAATTCTATGGAGTTATCCGGAACTACATAATGCGGATTCCAGTCTTGTCTTTCGTTACAATAGGTCTCCCACCAAATACAATCAATGTAATTGCCGATCCGTCCGTTTAATTTGACTTCCTTGTATAGCATTTCAGGTGTTTAAGACAACTCATTACCTAAGACGCTTTAAAGCTTACTGAGGTTGTTTTGGATGGATTATGCGAAATGTTAAATAGAAACCGAAGCCCTCAAGCATTAGTTTTAAAATCCACCTGTACTAATAGCTGGTTTTCTATAGAGCTACACCAAAAAACCAATACAGGTAAATATTCATATATTTTTGATAATCAAAATTTAAGATCACCTGAAACCAAACCTGAATCTCAATAAGTTTATGTTAATTAGGAAGAAGGCTTTATAGTTCTTTTTAGTAAAACAAAAAAGCCTTTCCCTTTAAAACGGGGAAAGGCTTGTTGCACAAAAGCCAGTCTTCAATATAAGATTATTACAAGAGAGTTCTATTTTACGCTTCAGCAGTCGTCTCTTTTTTACGATCCATAAATTTTTCGATCAGGTCGGGTACTTTTTCGAAGGCCGCAGCAAGACCGCTATTTTTTTCGGTGCTGATGAAGGATATTTCATTGCCATTAGTTACCAAAAAACCAATGGGAGCCATACCGATAGCGCCACCTACGCCAGCGCCAGAACCTTTGCCTTGCTTGGGATCAGCTCCTTCACCTCCTCCGCTACCAAAGCCCAGGCCCACTTTAACAACGGGTACGCATTTAAATGTGCCCAGTTCAAAGGGCTCGCCAATAATAGTTTCAGTTTTGGTTTCTGATTTGATGAAATCGGTTACTTTTCCCAGTAACTCTTCAAAGTGCATTTCCATAGTTATTAGAATTTATAGTTAGTAATTAGTTTTTAACTCAAAAAGGCCCTGATCATCCGCACTCCCCTGTTTTCTATCCATATTACCAATCCATTGCTCCCTTCGTAATTGATCCTCAGCTGGGCTTTTTGCCTGTTCAAAAAGAAAAAAACCGGGAAGAGATAAGCATTTCCTATCACATTTCCCGTATCCAATTCCAGCCTGAACTCCTTCATTTCAAAAGACCGTATCAATTTGAGTACCTTTTTAAAGCTCATAAACGACCGCTTCTTTTTGGTTTCTGCTTTCCTCTTCCGTTTAGGCTTCTTCTTCTTTTTTGTTCGCAGTGCAAGCGGATTTATTCTAAAGGTGTAAAATGGAACCCTCAACCTGATGATCGGCCCGTTTTCCCATACAAAAGAGCACTTGGCAATACCCCAAATCTGCAGGTAATATTGCTGGCTGTAAGTGTCAATTTTTAGCGTTACAGGAGTAAAGACTAAAAAAAGCAATAAGGCTATAAGCAAGGTTAATATTACCAGCGCTACTGTCATAATTCTTTTCAAAGGAACCTATAGCTCAAGGCTTAAAAAATGATCTAGATCATCTTTAAATATGACTTTTGTTAGATTTTTACGGTTTGTCTGGGAATGCTGATTTAGAGATATTTAATAGCTATTTTTATAAATAGCTGAACCAAATGAACAAACATTTGAGCATTTTATACATCTGTGATCATTTACTTCAGTGTATTATTGCAATGAGACTATGATAAGTGATCATAAACAGTTTGAACTATTCGGTAAAAAGACCTTTGAAAAGGCCGTGGTAAAGCCACCTTTCCGCATGATTGCCCAATTTCCCGATGAAGCCTGTTTCTATTACATCACTTCAGGCTCCGCTTCAGTTGTAACTCCTATGGAAACGTTGAATATCAATACCTCGGAAGGTATTGTAATGCAATGCGGCACTTACCTGAACGAATTTTTATGCGAACAGGAAGTAGAGCACTGCGAGGCCATTGCTGTGCATTTGTATCCCGACATGCTGAAACTTATTTACGATAAAGATTTGCCCGAATTTCTCGAGATGATCAACCAGGTAAAGCCCTTGCCCTACCGCCATTATCCCTCTTCTGAGCTGATTAAAGGTTACATTGACAGCTTGCAGTTTTACTTTGACCACCCTCAACTGGTGAGTGAAGAGTTACTCAAGCTCAAGCTAAAAGAATTGCTTTTGCTTTTGGTGAAAACCGATAGCTCAGAAACCCTGGTACAACTGTTGGCGGGCTTGTTTACCAAGGCAGAGCTGGATTTCAAAAAGACTATTGAGGTTAACCTTTTCAATAACTTCAGCCTCGAAGAGCTGGCCGCTCTCACCAATCTGAGCCTGTCGTCTTTTAAAAGAGAGTTTACCAAGCACTACGGCACTTCTCCGGCTAAATATATCCGCAGCCGCAAACTGGAAAAGGCAGCCCAACTGCTAAAAGGCACTTCGCTACGCATATCCGACATTGCCATCGATTGTGGTTTTGGCGATCTGGCCCATTTCTCCAAAAGCTTCCAAAAAGAGTATACCCTCTCTCCTACCGATTACCGTTTGAGCCACAGCGGCAAATCTTTGGGCTGAATGAACTAATGAAAGCTACTTAAAGCCCGCACCTTTGAAGTGTCAATTCTAAATCAACTTAAATAGATTATCATGAAAAAAGCAGTGCAATGGAGTATGTTCCTGGCTTTGTTAGGTGGTTTCCACAACCAGGCCAATGCTCAGAAAAAAACGAGGACTTTTACTGTAACCCACATTATTGATGCCTCGGCTGATGAGGTATGGGCGGTAGTAGGCGAGGATTACGGAGGTATTGCCAAATCGCACCCCAAAATTGTAAGTTCCGACTATATCAACGGTTGTGAGCATTCCGGTGAAGGTGCCCAGCGCGTATGTAGTTTTAATGAAAAAGGCACCCGTTTTGTAAAGGAGAAACAGGTAAATTACAATGCTGAAGAGCGTTCTTTTACCAACCAGGTATTTGAGGCAGGCCGCTTTCCGGTTGATGCCGAATACACCTTTGCCAATTACCGGGTAGAGGAAATTGACGCCAACACCAGCCGCTTTGTTTTTGAGATGACCTACCGCACCAAACCGGCCTTTTTAGGAGGCCTTATGAAAAGGTCGTTTAAAAACCTGATTGAGGATTATACCATATCCATACAACACCACGTAAAAACAGGCGAAGCCATAACTAAAGAAAACTTTAAGGATATCAAGAAAAAGTATAAAAGAAGCTAAACCCCCTTACATAAAAAACCGCTGTCCGCAGGTAGCGGTTTTTTTAATACAATTGATTTCTCAGTATCCTCCTGATTGTTCTTACCAGGCTGCTATTCACTTCTCCCTGGTATTTTTCGGTGATTTGCTTAATGCTAAGGCCAGCTTCCAGATCATTCACTACAAATATCCAATGGCTGATAAACTCTGAATTAGGCGTTTGGTATTCCAGTATTTTCCGCACCGTTTGGATGGTACTCTCCTTTACGCTGCCCTCGTACAACTCCACAATTTCACTGGTGCTCAGGCCCATTTTAATGTCTTCTGCTATACGGGCGTAATCGTCCAGGTATTTGGCATTGGCCTCCATAACCTGCATGAGGGGGTTGCCACTAAATTCAATTCTCCGGTAGGTTTTCTTCTGTTTTTGAAGGTTGCTAAAGGCATAATTACGCGCTATATTATCGCAGATCACCAGGTCGTCCTCTGTGAGTTCAAACCACTCCCCTTTTACCCTTTTGTGCTGAAAAACTATGTGCAAGGCTTCTTCCAATTCATCCATGTTGCTGGCCATATACTGCCTTACCACTCTGAAAAGCACCGGTAAATGGGTATGAAAGGCCGACAGGCGGGCCTGCAGATCACCGGTCTTACCGATCTTGTACAGGCGCTTGCTGGTTTTTATGATATAAACACATTTACCTTGCTGCATATACAGCCGCATGTCATGGCGGGGGTTCAAAAATATCACTAAAAAGATTAAGGAATTTTGGTCTGGATATTTGTTCCACCATGGGATATAAAAACCGTACGCTTGTTTCTCAAACCTTTAATACAATAGCACAGAAATGGTTAATCACTTTTCTGTACAAAAACATCCCAAAAAAAATAGCCTATGGTTTTTCCATCGGAATTATTAACCAGGGAAAAAGAAAAAGTATACTGTATTTCAATATCGGGAGTAAATACCTCATAAGCGTAATTCCCAAAAGCTTGTGGAGGGTCTGTTGGCGTTTCAGTTCCGGGCAGATATATTACATATTCATGAGGCAAATATTTGGTTTGACCGGCAAATACACTTTTTAAAGATATTTCGTAGAGGTAGGCTGTATAATCTATATTACTTCCAAATGTGCTCATATTTATACGGGTGCCATAGGTTGGCAAACTAAGCAAAGGATGTTTCTGCTTATTGGTAGCTATACTGTTTCCACTCAGCGCTGTGATATAAACACCTGAAGTATTATATGTTCCCAGACCAGTAGGATTGTCTTGTGTGCCTGCACTAATGGAGTTATCCGAAACCCTCTCTGCCAGCTCGGCTCCGTCAATAGTTAATAGGATATCGCTAATTGACATATCAATGCTTTTTAAATGGACCTACTCTTTTATAAGGCTTTTCGGTTTCCGCCTATAGAGTTAATGGTAAAATGAAAAAAGCCCGTTATGGTTATAGTTAACGGGCTCTTATGCATTTATTTGAATTATATTCTGGTAAAAAAACTACAAATTATCCATTAACCTGGATGAATGGATCCCAGTAAAAATAACCTATAACATCACCATTAGCATTGTTAACCAATTTGAATGATAAAGTATATTGTATTTTTTGACCTGGTGTTAAAACCGTACCAAGTGCTACATACAAATGATTATTAAATTTAGAAGGAGCTGAAGTAGGGTCTTGCGTTGACGGTAAATAAGTAGTATTAGTAATAGGCAGATACACTAAATTACTGATAGCACTACTGGGGTTGAAGTGGCCATTATAAAGATAGGCAGTATTATCAATGTTATTGCCGAAGGTTGTAATGGTCCAGCGAACACTATCACCGGAATTTGCCACTATTGTCAACTCTGACTTACCTTGCTCATTAGTAACATTGCTGCTTTCACTGATCATTGCTATGTACACATCTGAGCTACTGTAAGAGCCTAAAGAAGTGGGATTGTCTTGAGTACCTGCACTGATGGAACCATCTGAAACCTGTTCGGCCAGTTTTGCACCATCAACTGCGATTAAAACGTCAATTGTTGCCATAATAGTTTGGTTTGATTAAAAGGTTTACCTACTCTGTTAAGGCTTTTCGGTTTCCGCCTGTTGTTAATTGTTAAAAACAGGATCTATAAAGTCGATCCTAACGCGCGATATGTAACAAAAACTGATGCCAAATTATATAAATTATTGATACAATTTTAGAGTATTATTACTCAATATAATATAAAGTATATTTACTTTAATAAATTTTATACAAAAAACCAATTAAAACATTAATGCTAATTAACGTTAATGTATATTTTTTCTAAAAAAAGAAGCTATATCATTTTTTTGTGTTGTTGTTCCAAATCCATAACTAAGCAACCTACTTTTTCTAAGCTTGCAATTAGATCGTAGATTTGCTGGCAACAAACAAAGAGTATTATGAAGAGAACTATTATTACAGCTAGTATAACAGCTTTTTCGCTGGGTGTTTATGCCCAGGAACTACCCATGCCCAGCCCTAAAGCTAAAGTGGAGCAAAGAGTGGGATTAACGGATGTTACCATAGAATACAGCCGGCCCAGTGTTAAGGGAAGAAAAATTTTTGGAGAGCTCGTTCCTTATGGTGAATTATGGCGTACCGGTGCTAACATGAATACGACCGTAGAGTTTAACACCTCCGTTGAACTGGAAGGTAAAACACTGGAAAAAGGAAAATATTCCCTCATCACTATCCCAAAGCAACAGAAATGGGTTATCATTTTTAACCGGGATACTAAAAATTGGGGAACTTCTGATTACAAGCAGGAACAAGATGCTTTAAGAGTAGATGTTGCTCATCAAAAATACGGAGAGCTGGTCGAAACCTTTACTATTAATATCGGCAATCTAAAAGATGAATCGGCTGAAATTCAATTGCTGTGGGAAAACACCAAAATAAGCATTCCATTCAAGGTAGACGTTGAAGAATTAGCCGAGAACAACATCAAAAATGCCCTGGAAGATGCGGAAGAAGAGAAGAAATGGCGGGTATACCGCAATGCAGCCAATTACTATTACAATAAAAAAATGAAATTGGAAACCGCTTTAGCCTATATGGAGAAATCACTGGAGGCCAATAGCGAAAGCTGGTACAGCCACTGGCTATATGCCGAGGTATTGGCCGAAATGGGAGAGTATGAAGAAGCCGTAGGAAGCGCCCAAGAAGCTATAGAAGTCGGTAAAAAGGCAGCTAAAGGAAGTAAAAAAGGCTTTACCTATGAAAAGATGATCAGCAGCAGCATTGAAAAATGGGGAAAGCTCGAAAACCAATAATATTGACAATTTCAGCTCACCGCTTGCTATCAAAGCTGAAAGACCCTCTGCAACTAAGCAGGGGGTTTATTTTTAGGGGGCTAATCTCTTGAGTTGCCATTCACCATCCTCTTTATGCTGTTCATACACAATGCGGTCG
>JANQHO010000006.1 GCA_028277105.1 Owenweeksia sp.
GCGCCACCGTGCCGCTTTTTTACAAAAAAAGTGTGCCACGCGTAGAGCAGGTAAACGAAGACCTGGTAGGCGATGCCGCCCAAATACTGGAAGAAGAAAATCTGAGCCAGGAACAAAAAGAAAAGCTCGATAAAGAATATTCTACCCTGCTGGAAGTGGTCAAGCGAGAAGACCGCCTGCAAGAGATCGCCCAACACATCGTGCAGCATTATCCCTATCGCTTAGATGTGGAAAACGATGAGGGAGCGCGCAAACCCATGAAAGCCATGGTCATTTGCATCGATAAGTTTACTGCAGTGCGCATGTATGAATTGGTGCAGGAAGCGCAAAAAGAAGAAATAAAAGCCCTGCGCAAAAAGATTGCGAAAACACTAGACCCCGAAACCAGGCAGCGGTACAAGCGCGCCATAACCTTTATGGAAGAAACCCGGATGGCCGCAGTGGTAAGCCAGGAGGGAAGCGAGAAAGAAGAAAAAGAGAAGTTTGAAAAAGAAGGGCTGAACATTAGCCCGCACCGCAAACTGATGGACTATCCCGATGAAGATGGCAGAAACATAGAAGACTATTTCAAAGACCCCAACAATAGCTACCGCATCGTATTTGTAACCGCCATGTGGCTCACCGGCTTTGACGCTCCGGCTGTTTCTACCCTGTATCTGGACAAGCCGCTGCAAAACCACACCTTGATGCAAACCATAGCCCGTGCCAACCGCGTGCTGGATGGCAAAAAGAATGGCCTCGTGATCGACTACTTTGGCGTATTCCGAAATCTCAGAAAAGCCTTGGCCGATTATGCGGAAGGTACCAAAGGCACATCTAAGCAAGAGGAGGGAGAGGAAGCGTTTCCGGTTAAAGAATTTGAAGAGCTCCTAAACCTGCTTCAAGAAGCCATTACAGAAGCCAAAGCCTATTTCAAGGCGCTCGGGGCCGATATGGACGAGATCCTGAATTTGGGAGAAAAAGGCTTCAAAGAAGTAGAACTGTTTCAGGAATATGCCAATCTTATCTTGCAGAAAGATGAATACCGAAAGCAATTGGGGCTCTTCCTCAACACCATCATATCCCTGTATGATTCGGCCAAACCAGAGATCTACGATTATCCCGACATCAAAAAAGAACGAGATGCCTTTGAGTACCTCAAAAAAGTGGTCGACAGACAAGTAGATCAGGATGAAGCCGTAGAAAAAGCCAAAAAACGCATTGATCAGCTTCTGGATTCCAGTGTGTTGGGCCAAGGCGACTTAGCCAAAGAACCCATCGGGGAATACGAGATCAAAGACGGGGTAGAGATCGATTTGAGCAGACTCGATTTTGAAAAATTACGAGCCGAATTTCCGGAAAAGAAACATCCGCATATCCAATTTGCCGATCTGCGGGAACTAATGGCCATCAAGCTCAAGCAGATGTTAGCACAAAACAAAACCCGCGGTTCCTTCCTCGAGCGATTTGAACAAGTCATTGAAGCCTACAACAACGGCAGCTTATCCATAGAGCAAGCCTATGAGGAATTGATAAAACAAGCTCAGGACTTGTCAGAAGAGCAAGAAAGAGCCGCCAAAAATGATATGACCGAAGCTCAGCAGGAAGTATTCGACCTGCTGAAAAAGCAAAAGCTGAGCAAAAAGGAAGAGCATGAAGTCAAAAAAGCAGCTATAGAGCTACTGGAAATACTTTTTGACGCCCAAAACAAGATCCTGATCCAGGAATGGCATAAAGAAAAAGCCAGCCAGGAAAGCGTGAAGCAAGAAATAAAGCTGATCCTGAACGATCGCTTACCCGACAGCTATGATCGCAAAGTCTTCTCTGAGAAAACAGATCTGATCTTCCAGCATTTTTACGAATTGGCCGAGACCGGAAGAGGCTTTGCGGCTTAAAACGATGATTTTCAATTAAAACGAGACACCATTTTATGATGAATAAGTTCAAAGCAGCAGCCATAAAGATTTTAGAAGAAAGTAATCAACCGCTTCATTATAAGGCTGGCTTTAGAAAAAGGTATACTGAAGACCGATGGAAAAACACCCGCAGCATCCATGAATGCACAACTCATCACCGAGATCAATGCAAAAGGGGAACAGGCCACTTTTATTAAAACCGCCCCGGCAACCTATGACCTTAATCCCAATCGGGAGATAACAACAGTATCCGTTAAAAACACCAAAAAGCCTGCTTTGGCTCCAAAAAAGAAAGTAAGTGGTGGGTTTACCGGAAAAGCGGGTGAGCATTATGTGACTTCCGAATTGCTATTTAGAGGTTATAATGCCAGTATCATGAGCGTAGATGTGGGAATGGACATCATTGCCACTAAAGACAATAAACTCTTTTCGCTGCAAGTAAAAACATCTAACCTCAATGCGCAGAATTCCTACATATTCGATATGCGAAAAGTAGCCCTGGAAAGGGGATATGCAGGCAATGTATTCTACGTATTTGTCATGCTGCACCCGGATAGCAGGAAATCTTCCGTGATTCTACCCGCCAATAAAATTGATGAACTGGTGCATTCCAATGCCATAAAAGATGTACAGGCTTTAGACCGATTCAGGGTATATCTGAAAATTAGAAATGGCAAAATATTCATTGGCACCCTTGATAATCCCATTGATTACTACTGGAACAATTGGGATATCATTAAATAGACGATACAAGGTCTTCATATTAATTATCAAGTCTTAAGACCTACTGGATAACACTCGATAGGAGAAAGATGTATTTGCACTATATGACATACAGATTTGCAAATAGCATCATTTAAGTGTAGCTTTGTTGCACTATGATACATACTGCAAATATTGCTAACCTGACTCACATTCGTTTAGGCCATACTTTTAGAGGAAAAGTAAAGGCCGTGGCCGGTGGTGAAATTGCAGTACTACAGCCCCGGAATGTACAAAACGGAAAACTGATAGAAGAACCGGTAGTTGTTTCGAGCAACCAAATTCCTAATCTTGACAAGCATCGGCTCAATCCGGGTGATTTATTACTGTCAAACAAAGGAACCAAATTTGCCTCCTTTGTTTATGAAGGCAATCCGGGAAAAGCCGTTGCATCATCCTCTTTTTTTGTGCTTGTCCCACAAACAGATAAGATTGATCCCCACTATTTACATTGGTACATGAGTCAGGAGCCAGCTTTGAAAGACCTGGCCATGCTCGGTTCTAAAACAACCATTGCTACACTGTCAAAAAAGGGATTGGAGCGATTAAATGTTAGGATACCTGATCTTGTCGCACAACAACAGATCAAAGAAGTGGTAAAGCAAGTAGAGGAGGAGCAGGATCTGCTAGAGCAATTGATTAGAACAAGACAAGAATACCGGGATGCTTATTGTTGGGAATTGATGAATAATGATCATTCATGAAATGGCAAAAGAACCATATCAGCGATAACAAAGGGCAAGTGATCATTAACCAACAGGAAATTCATGTACATGTACACGTGAATACATCCGAAAAAAAGAAGCTTTCCCCTATGCTTAGGTTCATGAATTGGATGAAAGGAGTACCGGGAATAGTGATTAAATACCTGAAACTTCTATGATGGAGCTTAAAAGAACATACCACCGATTGATTGCCAAATCCAGGAATACTTTGCAATCTGCAGGAATTACTGATAGCACGGGAGTTGAGTTACTCCTGCTGATACTGTATGCAAAACTTAAACGAAATGCAATTGCTCACGATGTATCTAATGAAAAACAGATAGTTGAAGCATTGCAACAAGTAACTGCTCACTTGAAGGAGATCGCTAACATTGACCTTACGAATCTTCCTGATCAGCTAAAACCAGCTATTCTCTTGGAACTTGCGGCCATTTGGGAACCAGTTGAAGTATCCGAGCTGACAGGCATTTCATTGGATTTTTGGGAAGAAACGACTGATACTTTCGCCAGCAACTTCAAGTATGGGTACAATGCTTTTACCCCAAAAGAAATTTGCGATTTGATTGCCACAAGCGTTGACAGTTCCAAAGCCCGCACGGTCTATGATCCTGCATGCGGATCAGCAGGATTGCTGCACACGGTAGCCAACCAGTTGAAATCTGCCCAAAAGGTTGTGGGAGAGTCCCGGTCTAAGCCAGAGTATCAACTTGCAAAAATGAGAGAATTGATGCAAAATGAAGGCTCACCATTACACATTGAACTAGCAGAATCAAACAACCTCACTGATCGAAATGAGCGATTCGACCTGGTTGTTTCCAATCCTCCATTTGGCCGGTGGGATAATAACTTTCCGGTTGGCAATGGCAGACTTACTAATCTATTCAGGAAAACTAAGCGAAAAGAAATCCTCTTTTTAGCGCATGCAATTGACAGTATCAACAATAGGGGACAAGCTGCCATCATAGTACCTGCCGGTATTTTATTTGGCTCAGGAGTCATGCAAGAATTGCGTAAAGAACTGATAGAACAGGATCTTTTAGAAGCGATAGTGCAGTTACCAGCTGGGGTATTCTACAACACCGGAGTTTCCGCAGCAATTCTATTTTTTAATAAAACAAAGTCCTCAGGTGAGACACTATTCATTGACGTATCGAGCGAAGGTAAACGAGACAAGTTCAGAACGATTATACCTGACGAGTTAGGGGAGAAGCTAGCTACCATCATAAACTCTTTTCGTACAGGGGAACTTCAGTTAGAACCGGAGGGTCAATCACGCATTGCAGTGATTTCGCAACAGCAATTTGTAGAGAACGATTTCATGTTCCAAATTCAATTCTATCAAGAATCTAACCCAAGTCCAGTACCCGCATTTAGAGATTCACAGGATATTCTGAGTGAATGTAAGTCCATCGAAGAGCGCTTAGTTGATATTCGGAATCAGTTTATTTCGAATAACAATGATTAACATTAAGAAGCCAGCTAATCTCATTTTTAGCCTTATAATCGCCTACTATATCTAGTAGCCAAATTTGATCAACTGTAGGCTTGTACTTGCTGAGCCGCGTTCCATAACTTAGGTATCGTCTGGTGCGGTTTGGTGATCAGAAACACCATCATTCTAACATTATGTAAAATAGAAAATGTGCGATCTGGCGAGCGCTGGCCGGAAGAAAATGCGGGCGTGGGCTTGACCGGTGAAATAAATTCAAATCCTAATTTTGAATATGTTTTATACTTATGTACTACATAGCTTAAAAGACGGAAATCTATATGTTGGCTATACAAAGGATTTGAATTTAAGATTTGAGCAACATCAGAAGGGTCAAGTTGAATCTACTATGAACCGAAGACCTTTAGAGTTGATCTATTACGAGGCTTGTTTGACACAAGCAGATGCCTTAAAACGTGAGAAATACTTAAAAACACATTACGGGCGGATGTTTATAAAGAATCGGCTCAAATCTTATTTCACTGGTCAGGCGTGAATTGGTGGCTGCATCAAAGAGCCATCGTCCTGGGCTTTGATGTTTGATGCGTAGCAGCAAGGCCATAGGCCAAGCTACCAAGAGCGCGTAGGCAGCATATTTTCTTCTTGATCTTTTGTTTCTTTTGTATCAAGACAAAAGAAAGTAAAACACCATTTTGCGAGCACCATTAAAGAATTACCAAGCTTGCGAGCTTTTAAAAGCTTTAGAATCAAATTCAGATGTTTCAATCATTAATGTATAACTGAAATCTTAATCGCTGACAATCGCGTACCTGCCTGCCGGCAGGCAGGTTTGAGTTTCACCCGTACATTTTGTCGAAAGAAACGAATCTCAAAGAATAATTTTTTCGCGCGTTGGCCAAAAAAAGAAATGATGGCATTGAGCGTTGGCCGAGCCCGGGCGTGCGGAGGGTGGCAAATTAATGTTGGATGCGAAGCA
>JANQHO010000143.1 GCA_028277105.1 Owenweeksia sp.
AAAGAATTCAAGCATTATGCAAGAATTGACTTGAGTTAGGTCGATACAGGGAGTTATCAACTCAGTTACATCCTGATGGTTGCCCTGTGAAGCTTCTACGTATAAATATTTGGTGCCAAAGGGTGTATGATCAGCTGCCGGGCCTGTGCATCCTGTAGCGGTGGCGGCATTTCTTACAGACCAGGCATAACCTGTTTGGGTTTCATCGGGGAATACACTCCAGTATCTCTCTCCTGTCTGTTCGTTAGGGAAATCCCCCCTGTAAGAGTTACCGCTACCAAGATCTCCTGTTCCTGTTCCAGCTGTCCAGAAGGTGCTTTCAAAATCCTCTACCCAGGGGAATGAGCTGATTATTGACGGAGCTTTTCCACAATCGGGCACACCACATTTAAAAGGAAGGCCTTCAATGGGATAAAAAGTGTAAAAAGGAACTATGTTAGAATCGGGACTTCTGGTAATATTAGGACATGCCCCATCCCATGCTTTAACATAATAATCAATGGTATCGCCAACAAATACATTTTGAAGGGTATAATTGTATTCTGTACCACCTACATTAGTCATTTTTGTAGCCTGCCATGTTCCGGATGTTCGGTTGCGGTAAAAAATAGCTACACTATCTATACCTGATGTAGCATCAATAATTGAGTCTTCAGCCAGTAAACCAATCGTATAAGAATCAGAAGGTTCTCTTAAGATAGCACCTTGAGGGTGATTGGGAAAACAAGGAATAGGACTATAATCGAATGTAACTTTTGGCGGATACTGCTCACAAGTGGAGCGGGTTACTAAGAGGTTATCAACAAACCAGCCGGCTCTGTTATTTATTTGGGGTGGGAGAACCACGTTGGTAGAAAGAAAGCGAATAGAAACAGAGTCGTAACCGTTGGTCGCCATATTGTAAGCCAGATCACTTATCTCAAACTGTTCCAGGCGCCACCAGGTGTTATCGGGGGTGGAAGGGTTACTCAAGTCCCAGGCATCATTCTGATTACCGTAAGAAGTCTCATTAAAGTATTCCAGTGCGCTGAAGTTCCCAGAGCTCCCTAAATAGCTAGTTGAATTAGCATCTATTCTGTCCCATGTACGTGAGACATTATTCCATATTTCAATCACTCCCCGATTAGTGGTATATATTTTACAGATGTGGTAAAAGCTGAGAAATATATAAGGTGTATTCTTGGTGCTGAAAGTGTCTGTTTGAAAAACAACTCGAAAATTAGATCCTCTTTCAGCTCTACCCCAGTACGAATTAGGCGGGCTTATCCATACGTTGTTGGTATCTTTCCAAAGCCTGGTAGCTCCACCTAAATTATAGGTAATAACAGAGTCCGGACCACTGGGGGGATCAAAAGTTTCGTAAAATGCAGTATCGATCTGAGCGTGGGTCATAAATCCCCAGCTAATTGCCAGGGCCAGAAGTAAAAGCTTCTTCATACAAGTTCTTGATTTATCTTGATAATAATAGCTATAGTTACAAATATAGTAAGACAAACGAATTAACAATTTGATAATTATTAATTGACAGCCACTTTTATTTAACGTTTATATCGAGCAGTTTGTGGTTTTCTAAAAAGGCCTGTAAGTTATTATCCGGAAATACTTTTCCTACTCCGGCCGGGGTACCTGTGAAGATTAGGTCACCTATTTTCAAGGTGAAAAATCTTGATATGTAGCTTATTAAACGATCAATATTGAACATCATCTGGCTCGAGTTGCCCGATTGAACCACTTTGTTATCGATTAGTAAATGAAAGGAAAGCTCTTCCGGATGAGTTAATTGATCTATTGAGATAAATTTTCCGATGGCGGCTGATCCATCAAAAGCTTTGGCTTTTTCCCAGGGTAACCCTTTGGTCTTTAAATTATGTTGCAGGTCGCGTGCAGTAAAATCGATACCTACCGTTACTTCATTATAATATTTATAGGCAAATTTTTCCTGGATATTTTTTCCCAGACGATTGATGCGAACAACTAACTCTACTTCATAATGAATGTCATTGCTGAAATCCGGAATAAAAAAAGGATGCCGCTTGGGGATTATTGCCGTTTCTGGCTTCAAGAATATTACAGGTTCATCCGGAACCTCGTTTTGGAGTTCTGTTGCGTGTTCTGAGTAATTTCTGCCTACACAAATTATTTTCAAGACTGTAGCTTTCTCAACTTAATATTAGTGAGAATTTTTTTTGTATATAAAGGGAACTCAGCATTTTGTATCCAGCCATAATATCCGGGGTCTTTTTCCAGCACTTCTTCTACAGCTTTGTTTTTATACTTTCCAAAGCTAAAGACTTCTACATCATTTTCATTAAAAACGATGAAACCGGCAAAATCGACAGCTCTGAAGCGGTTGCTGTATTCGGCTAGAAAAGTTATGTTGTTCTCCAGGTCTTCATATTTGTCCAACTGGGCCTTTAATATCTCATAAGTAGCCAGGGTATCGGCTTCTGCAGAATGAGCATCTTCCAGGTTTTTCTGGCAGTAAAATTTGTAGGCAGCCGATAAGGTGCGCTTTTCTTTCTTGTGAAAGATATTTTGCACGTCAACGGTCTTTTTTTTGCTCAGGTCAAAATCGATATTCACTCTTAGGAACTCTTCAGCCAGTACCGGTATATCAAACTTATTGGAGTTGTAACCGCCCAGGTCAGAATCCTTAATCATATCATAAACCCGGTGGGCAATTTCTTTAAAGGCAGGCTCATCTTTAACTTTCTCATCCGATATGCCGTGAATCGCAGTAACTTCAGCTGGGATGGGCATTTCGGGATTGACCAACCAGGTTTTGCTTTCCTGGGTTTGATTGGGAAAGATTTTGAGGATGCTGATCTCTACTATCCGGTCTTTAACTACGTTGGTACCGGTGGTTTCAAGATCAAAAAAACAAATAGGCCTCTTTAGTTTTAAATCCATGGAGGTTCTTTTAAATGGTTAATAATTAGAACCAGGGCCTAAAAGTGACGGTTAGGATCAAATTGCTCCAGGTAATCAGCCACCCTCCTAACAAACGACCCTCCCAAAGCTCCGTCTACTACCCGGTGATCGTAGCTGTGGCTCAGGAACATTTTGTGCCTTATGCCTATGAAATCGCCTTCTGGTGTTTCAATCACCGCAGGTTTTTTATTGATGGAACCTGTAGCCATGATAGCCACCTGAGGCTGGTTTATGATCGGGGTTCCCATTACATTTCCAAAAGTACCCACATTGGTAAGGGTATAGGTGCCGCCCTGTATTTCATCGGGTTTGAGTTTGTTTTCCCGGGCGCGAGAGGCTAAATCATTAACTGCTTTGGTTAAACCTACTAAGTTGAGTTGATCGGCATTTTTTATAACAGGCACAATGAGGTTGCCACTGGGAAGGGCAGCCGCCATTCCAATATTAATATTTTTCCGCTTGATGATATTACTGCCGTCCAGAGATATATTGATCATGGGGAAATCCTTGATGGCTTTGATCAAAGCTTCAATGAATATTGGAGTAAAGGTTATTTTTTCTCCTTCTCTTTCCAGAAATTTATTTTTAATCCGGTTTCTCCAGTTTACAATATTGGTGACATCAGCTTCAACAAAGGACGTCACGTGAGGAGAAACGTGTTTTGACATTACCATGTGCTCCGCAATCATCTTGCGCATGCGGTCCATTTCTATGATCTCGTCACCCTGGCTGACGCTTACAGGAGGAGCACTGATTTCAACTTTAGGGGCTGTTTGTGGGGAAGTTGATGGAGCGCTTACTTTGCTTTGGGTGGTTTTTTGAGTGCTTACCTGCCTGTTTTCCAGGTAGCCAAGTATATCTTTTTTGGTAACCCTTCCTTCTGCTCCAGAACCGTTTATACGATCCAGTTCCTGTAAAGAGATACCTTCTTCTTTAACAATGCTGCGCACCAGTGGAGAGTAAAATTTACCATTGGAGGTACGCGGTATATCGCTTACTGTTTGAGCTGCAGCAGTAACCATCTGCTGTACTTCAGCCACAGCCACTGGCTCTTTGGCTTCTTCCGTATTTTCTTTAAGGGTTTCCTGCTTTGAAGAGCCGTTCATCGAAGGTCCGGAATCAGAAGAGGGTTCTTCTCCTCCTTCAGTTTCAATAATGGCAATTGGCTCTCCTACTTTTACTACTTCGTCTTCATTGAAGAGTTTCTTCTTCAAAATACCCTCAGTAGGGGAAGGAACTTCACTGTCAACTTTATCCGTTGCTATCTCCAATATGGATTCTTCCAGTTCAATAGCTTCTCCTTCGTCTTTAAGCCATTTTATAATTGTTGCTTCAGCTACACTTTCGCCCATCTTGGGCATAATCAATTCTACTTGAGCCATTTATTGAATTTCTGTTTTGAAAAGTCTTCTTTTTTCGCCCGCCAAAGGTAAAAATTAAACAGCAGAAATCTTTTAGATTGCTGAAGCCCGGCAGGCGAGGGAATCTAGTTTCCCAGTTTTTTGAAGAAGTGGAATATGAAGTTAAAATCATTCCAGATATTGTAATCTTTGGCATATAGCTGATTCATTTGGTTTACAATCTCAGTTGAGTCATTACCATTTCCTACCGTTAGGGTAACCTTTAAGACCGCATCCCGGAGTACTGGAAGGTGTTTTACGGAGATAGACTTATTATAACCTACCCATGTTTTTATTCCCCTTAATACATAAATGATGTTCGAGAAATAATGCGCCTTATTGTCGACCCACCATAAATTTAAAGGAAAGCTCAACAGTAAAAAGATCGAAATAATGATATCCAAAGTTCTTTTAGCCCTTTTGTTAGCCGGTTTGGAAATAGCATTAAATTGTAAGGTATACCAACTTCCCTGGTTGTCAATAGAGTTACTACCTATCACGAACTGGCTTTCTTCAGGCGCTATTTTGATCTCGATATTGAGAGGGTTCAGCTCGCCCATATATTTAAAAATGTCATTCCCCGAAATATCGCGGGAGCAAAAGATCACTTCATCAATATTGAATATACGGGCCAGTTCTTTTATTTGATTGAGCTTACCGATATAATTTTTATCCTTGTTGACAGGATTGTCATCCGGGCTTACAAGACCTACAAATGATTTTTTATCTAAGGTTTGTTTCAAAAGATTTTCCACTCTTTGGGTTTCATCTGGCTTGCCTACTATGAGTAACCTTTTACTATTTGAAGGTGAGGCGAGAAGCGATACTTTAAAAAGCTTTTGCAAAAAATATCGAGATGCTGGTATACCAATAGCAGCCCAAAAAGAGCCCAATAAGATAATAGCACGTGAAAAGCGGTAACCTTCATCCAGTAAACTGTAACCGGTAAGTATTACTATGGAGCCTAATAAAACTCCTCTGAGAAGGCTGGCTATCTTGGTAGGCCTTTGATACCCTCCGGTTATATAAATAGCTGTTATCCAGATAAGGGTATACAGTGGAAAAGCAACCAGGAGATAGTCATCAGGATATTCACCTCCCTTGATAAAACGGTGATTTTTTTCCCAGTAATCGGTTATATAGAAAAGACCTGCTATAAGCAAAATCGAATCAAATAAAGGAAGGCTAAGGGCTTTTAGAAACCTCTTGAGTATGGAGAGAAAAGCACGGAGATAAATAGCCAGATGAATCAATATTGAAAAAAATCCGGCATGGGTGCCTGAAAAATGTTTCCGGGCAAAAATGATCATGGCTTTGTAAAAAACGTAAACGTAGTTGAGGCTGCCCTTTTTTGTGCTTTCCCCTTTATAATGGATAATACTGGAGTCTGCGAAATAATAGTTTTTATACCCGGCTTTGATAATTCTATAGGAAAGATCAATATCCTCACCATACATAAAAAAGTTCTCGTCCAGCAAACCGCTTTTGTCCAGCGCTTCTTTGCGGATCAGCATAAAAGCCCCGGCCAGTATTTCTACTTCGTGATTTTGGTTTTTGTCCAAATGCCCCATGTGATAACGGGCAAATTTTTTAGAACGTGGAAAAAGGGCTGCCAGCCCGAATATTTTATAAAAGGCTACCCAGGGAGTGGGTAAACCCCGTTTTGACTCTGGTAAGAAATTGCCTTTACCATCTATCATTTTTATGCCTAAGGCACCAGCTTCAGGATGCTGATCCATAAATGCGAGGGAAAGGGAGAATGTATTTTCTTCTACTACCGTATCGGGATTTAACAGAAGGATATATTCGCCTTGGGCTATTCGTATAGCTTGATTGTTAGCTTTAGAAAAACCTACATTATCCTGGTTGACAATGAGATGTGCCCAGGGGAATTTTTCCTTTAGCATTTCTACACTACCATCAACAGATTGATTATCTACCACAAAAACTTCGGAAGGAATACCCTTTATAGCCTTTAATACAGAGTTAAGGCATTGTTCGAGGAAATACTTCACATTGTAGTTTACAATAACAATAGAAAGCTTCATGGAGGAGTAAGCTCAGTTCCTAATGAGTCTGCAAGATAATGACCTTTTATAGCTGCATTAGCTTCATTGATCTCGTAGAGGTAAAAAATGTTCATATCTTTTTCTTGAGCAGTTTCTATCTCAAATTCATCAGCATAATAGTCAATGTGATCTGAAAGTGCTGGTGCTTTAACCATCATTTCAGGCCAATACCATCCGGCAATAACGAAATAGTCAGGGTTTTCTTTTATTTCTCGTATAGTAAAATCAGCATATGCGCTTTTGTTCTTTCTTTTAGAATGGTCCAATAATGCCGGCCCTTTTAGGGGGTCGAGAAAAATTTGCTTGTTGCTGATCCCGAATTTTATTGCCAAAGGGGAAGGTGAGCCGCCCCTGTATGGGTTGTGGTAGTCAAAACCAAATAAAAAACAAGAGGCCAAACTGGTAAGGGCCAGTGCTTTTGCCTGAATGGAGCTGGCGATCAGACCCAGTCCTAAAATGATAAAGGGAATAGCAGGTATAAGGAATTCAGCCTTAAAAGGAAGCCGTATAAAAACCAGTAGCTGCAGTATTAATATGAACAAGATAGCCTTGGTGATCTCAGGTATTTTGCCGTTGAATTTTTTCAGGCCGGAATAAAACATAATGATCATACAGATCAGCATAGGAATTCCCCAGATCCCAAAACTCAATTTATAGATGATATTGGCCCAGGAGGGGAAAGGTGGTTTGTGAAAGTCGAGAAAAGACAAACCATAAGTGCCAAGAGGTAATAAATACGCTAAAAATGCTACTATTATTGCTGCTGTGCTCAGTTTAAGAAAATGCTTTAATGGCTGAGGTTTAATTACAATGAGATAGGGTATGAGAAAACTCAAAGAGGATATTCTAACCCCAGTTGCGATTCCCAGTAAAATTCCGGCAAAAATATATTTCTCTTTCAGTAGTAAATAAAAGCTATAGAGTATAAATAACAGTGCGAGGTTATAATCAATAGTATAAGTACCTGCTACAAAAAATACAGGAACAAAAGAAAAGGCAAAGCTCAGCCACAGAGCGTTGGCAATTTTTAATTGCCGGGCAATCTGATAAAATAATACCACAGAAAAAGAGCTGGCTATAGTTAATATAAGGTTGAAAAAGATGTGATTTTCTGGCAAGGGCCACAAAACGGCTAAGAGTGATTCAAAAACAGGGTGTCCTGGCAGACGAGAGATTTCGTATTGGCCTGTTTCGTAGAATTGCCGGGCATAGAGGGCGTGTCCCCAGGCGTCTTCTTCCCGGCCAAAACCTTCAAAAATAAAGGGCAGCCTGGCCAAAAAATTCAGGCTGTAAAGCAAGAATGGTATCCGGAAATTTGACGGGTTTTGCTTCAAGAATCAGATTTTATGGAAGATTCGTAAGGTACCCGGTTAGCTATACTCCGGGCCAAGGTTACTTCATCGGCATATTCCAATTGATCGCCTACGGCAATCCCTCTGGCAATAGCGGTAAGTTTAAGGGGATACAAAGAGAGTTTTTTATACAGGTAAAAGGTTGTAGTCTCTCCTTCCATTGTTGTACCCAGGCCAAAGATCACTTCATCGATCTCGGCTTTTTCGGCCTTTTGGAGCAAGGCAGTCATATTGAGATCAGACGGGCCAATACCCTCCATAGGGCTTATTACACCACCCAAAACCTGATAAAGACCCTGGTATTGCCCGGTATTCTCTATGGCTATAACATCGCGAATATCTTCTACAACACATACAATGGTTTTATCCCTTCTGGGGTTAGCGCATATTTCGCAAATGTCGTGGTCGCTGAGATTGCCACAATTTTTACAATATTTGACGGCTTCTTTGAGCAGATTAATGGATTCGGTGAGGGCCATTACCTGGATCTCTTCCTGCCTTAACAGGTGGAGGGCCAACCTGAGAGCTGTTTTGCGACCAATGCCTGGCAAGTGGGCGATTTCCTCTACGGCTTTCTCTAAGTGTTTGGATGAAAAATTCATGGAGAACAGTGAAAGCCTCAAAGATAATATACCTGAATGGAGTTAAATATTTTCACCGGTTATTAAAGATCATCAGTTATGACGGCCTGGACAGTTCTGAGTATTATTGCGCTGTATTTCTTATTGTTGATGGGGGTTTCTTATCTAACCGGTAAAAAAGATGATAATGAAGCCTTTTTTCTGGGTAACCGACAAAGCCCCTGGTACATTGTTGCCTTTGGTATGATTGGTGCTTCTCTCTCGGGAGTTACTTTTATTTCGGTACCCGGTTGGGTGGCGGACAGCCAGTTTTCTTATATGCAGGTAGTGTTGGGTTATGTAGTAGGTTACCTGCTAATTATTAAGATTTTATTGCCCCTCTATTACCGTTTACAACTTACCTCTATTTATACTTACCTGGAAAACCGGTTTGGTTTTTATTCATACAAGACCGGGGCTTTCTTCTTTTTACTTTCCAGAATAATTGGAGCGTCATTCAGGCTATATCTGGTAGCCATTGTTTTACAATTTGCTGTTTTTGATGCTTTTGAAGTTCCATTTTGGCTTACGGTACTGGTAACTATTGCATTGATATGGGTATATACTTTTCGCTCGGGAATCAAAACCATCATCTGGACGGATACTTTACAAACTGCCTTTATGCTGGCGGCTGTAGTAATAGCGGTACTATTGATCAAAGACAAACTGATAGAAGATGGCAATGTTATTTCCTACATCATGGCATCTGACAAATCGAAAATATTTTTCCTGGAGAACTGGCGTACAGCTAACAGTTTTTGGAAGCAGTTTTTATCGGGAGTGTTTATTACCATCACCATGACGGGTTTAGACCAGGACATGATGCAAAAAAACCTCAGTTGCAAAAATTTGAGTGACGCTCAGAAAAATATGTTTTGGCTTAGTATAGTATTGGTATTTGTCAACCTTATTTTTCTATCGCTTGGGGTATTGCTATATGATTATGCGGAAATGGTCGGTATCAGCGAAACTAGCGATAGGCTTTTTCCGGCAGTGGCGCTGGAGGGGGGGCTTGGCTTTGGTGTGGCTCTGTTCTTTTTGGTAGGTTTAATAGCTGCTGCTTACAGCAGTGCCGATTCAGCCCTTACAGCTCTTACAACTTCTTTTTGTGTAGATTTTTTGAACATAAAAAAGGAGGACTCCCAAAAGGGAAAGGCAATCCGAAAGAGGGTGCACCTGGGCTTTTCTTTTATTTTACTGCTTACAATTCTGGTATTTAAGTACACAGTGGAAGAGAGTGTTATTAAGGAACTCTTTACCATGGCAGGTTATACTTATGGGCCGCTTTTGGGCATGTATGCTTTTGGTTTACTGAGTAAGTGGAAAGTTAGAGACCAATGGGTACCTCTTATTGCGCTAATATCACCTATAATTAGCTATATAATCAAAGAAAATTCACAGGCTTGGTTTGGGTATTCATTTAGTTTTGAGCACCTGATTTTAAACGGCTTGCTTACCTTTTTAGGTTTATTGATGGTGAGAAAAACGCAAGGAGCTCCGGGGTAGAAGCTCCTTACCAGATCATTACTGTTTTATGAGTCTGATAACATTGTAGTTGTTTTGACTCATAAGTTTGAGTGTATAAATACCTTTTGCCAGGCCATTCGTGGAGAAAGTATGTTTGTTAGGGCCTGGTTTAGCTTTTAAAACTTCTTTGAATATTATCTTTCCTGTGATATTGTAAAGCTTCAGTTCCATATCCAGATTATAGTCCGCATTAAATTCCAGATTAAAAGAATTAGTAAACGGATTGGGATATATACTTAGCTCTTTAATCACACTATCTTCAAACAAGCCAATCCCACTGGGAACTACTACGCTAGTAATAAATTCGTTGTCATCACATTCATTGGAAGATACTAACTTAACCGTATATATCCCTCCTGTAGCATAAGTATGAACCGGATTTTGCAGGTTAGACGTATCACCATCACCAAAATCCCAAAACCATTTATCAGGATTATTAGATGAAATATCCATGAAATTCACCTGGGCATTATTTACCGAGTAGACAAAACCTGACTTGGTACCTTCAATTACATTTACATTGTAATTGTAGCTGTTAAAACCACCTGAATTTGATACAGTTAGACTGACGTTTTGAGAGCCAGCACTGACAAAACGAACGATATGCGGTCCGGCAGTATTGGCAAATTGAGGTACTGCAGAGGAGCCAAAATCCCAGTTGTAAGAACTAACCATACCGGTGGAGAGGTCAGTAATAGTTATAGGTTGAGAGCGGCAAACAATGGTATCACTTAGCATGAAAGAGGCTGATGGAGCGGGCATTACAGGACTAACTATTTGAAAGTTGTCTATGTAGACAGCGTTTCCCTCATCGCTGATATTGACAAACTTAATAACTATGTCCTGTCCGGTCCAGGGACTCAGATCAAGTGTATCGCTTCTCCATTCATTGAGTGAAGCCGGGGTGAATTTGCTATTAGTTGGAGCAGCTGTTTGCAGGGAACTCCTGCCTTTGGTGTATGAAGTACGTATGAAGTTTATTCCACAGTTGTTGGATACTTCTATGATCAGGGAGTCATTAGAACCAGAGGCCAGTGGAGCATGGGCCACATCAAAAATCAGTAATGGAGAGGTAGTTCCCAGGTTAAAATTCTGACTAATAAGACCATCTTTTTCTCCCGCTATACCATCGTTGAAATTATCAAATACAAAAGCATTGGCATTTCCGGTGGTAAATACTGGCTCCCATTCCGATAATTGGTCGGGATTATCCAGGCCCCAGCCCGGTGGCAGGCCTGAGCTTTGGAAATTCTGGAATACAGGAATAGAAGCCCCGGCACTCACATTTATGTAATTTGACTTTATTATGCTATCTACTCCAAAAGGGTTAGCAGCAACCAGTTTTATATTGTAACTACCACTGGATTGAAAACTTACTGAAATATTACGGCTGGTATCTGAGGTGTTATTCAAAAAGGTGAAAGTAGAAGGGGTGATCTCCCAAATGTAAAGGGTAGGGGTTTGCAATGATTGATTGGTGAAATTAACTATACTGTTAACACAGGGTGATACGTTATCAGCGGTAAAATTAGGAATGGGCTTAACATTATTTTCTGTAATGGAGATGTTGTCAAGCGACATATCGGAACGGAAATCATCTCCGGTTTTACCTCTCCATCTCAATAGGATAGTTTTACCTGTATAATTGTTGAGGTTAACCGAAACTTTTTGCCAACTATTGCCTTGGTTGCCGCTTATTACGGGCATTATATCCAAGATCCAACGGCTACCTTCATAAAGATCAAGATGCAATTTTCCCATATTAGAACCTCTCATATGATACCAGAATTCTAGAATGGGATACTGAGCTCCGCTGAGATCTATACAGGGAGATAGTAAGTGCGCAGTATTAGAGTCACAATTACCCGAAGCCTCAAGATAGAGGTATTTCCCAGAAGAAGAACTAGTGTTGTGATCTGTGAAAGGACCTGTATTGTTAGAAGGGGTAGAACCACTATTAGTTCGCCAATCAATCTGATCAAAGACATTATTGATTTCGTTATACCAACCTCCGTTGAGTGAACATGAAGTGGCTCCACAATTACTGCTGGTAGAACAATTGGTAAACTGATCAAAAGTTTGTGTGTAGGGCAAGGTAACAATTTGCCCGGTGTAAATGCTGGTAAATGCCAATAAAGTATCGTTTAGAATATTGCGGTCACCGACTAGAGATACCCAGGCTTTAATGGGATGAGAAACTCCATTGGTCAGATTCACTATTGATGAGGGAAAGGTATGATCTACCACACTTCCTGCGGGAACAGGAGAATTGATGGTGTTGGTAACAACTGCTCCATTATCAAAGCGATAACTAACATCAAAGCCATTGACCGGTGAGGTACCATTATTTTTTATTCTGAGTTTTACTCCCAGGCTGGATGGGTTAATGCAATCGGGAAACTCATTAGGAGAAGGGGACAATAGTTCAAGCACTGACAGGTCGATATTCAGCTTGCAATTAGATACAACTGGAAATTGTTCAATGGCTATAGCTCTTCGACCAATTCCGCCATCTGTTGTAACAGCAGAAACACTATACCAATTAGTATCGCCTATCTGATGTGGAAGTTTGGCAAAAGTAGAGGTAGTGAAATAAACAGAATCCATATACCTGGCTCCAAGCCGGTAAACCTGATAACCCATTACATCAGGAACAGGGGACCAACCCAGGGTTACTGTATCTGGGCAAACAGAGGCAATAATGAGGTCAGTAGGAACCTGAGCAATAGTAAAGTTTCCCTTAGAAGCTGATTGATAAGGACCTTGAGTAATTCTGATTTTAGCCTGGCCAATTGCTATCACTGGAACATCCCAGTTGAAATTCCGGCTTGTAGCTGGAATCGAGTTATTAATGATCGTCCAACTGGCTCCACCGTCAATACTGTATTCCAGAATGTAAGTGCCGTTGTTGTCCGAGGCATCCCAGCGGATAGTTTCAGTTTCTCCGGGAACAAATGTTTCCCCACCAACCGGATAAGTGAGTTCTAGACCTTTTTTCTCATAATAGTATACCAGGTGAAACTTTTGAACACCTCCCGGTAAGCTGTTGGCACTGATTGTAACTGATGCATCGGAAGAAGAGGGATTTAAGATAGTTACCTGTTCAACATTGTTAAGACTATCTCTTGCTCTTGTAGCATTGGCGTTCAGGCTAATAGGATTAGGGGAAGGATCCAATACCCAGGGTAGGTAAGTATTGCTGTTTAGGTTAACTTCCAAGTCCAGGTCATTTACCAGTGCCCTGCTTGCTAAAGGTGCTGATGGTGGATCAGACCAGTACAACATTACTCTCACTTCATGAGTATTAGGCGGAATACTTAAGGGTATAATTTCTGTTTCTCCGCTTGCCAGGGTACCATCAATAAATTGTCCGTTTTCTATGATCTCAAAAGCCCTGCGAGCATTTATACGACCATAGCCAAAACTGAAGTCTGGTCCGGGATTTCCTAGATCGTCACAGGAATTCATCAGCATGGCTTTTAGCAAACCACCATCAGGATCAGAGCCTGAATTGAAATTGCGATATGCTTCGTATAATACAGCCAGGGTTCCAGACACACCAGGACACGACATAGAGGTACCCGATTTAAAGGTGTACAAATTGGGGTCAGTACAACTGTAAACGGAAGTTCCTACTCCCGACACATCAGGCTTAATACGGCCATCGCTGGCAGGTCCCCGGCTACTGCTGTTAGCCAACACATCTAATTTGCTTAGGTTAGCCACGGCAATGACATTTTTGGCTATTTTATGTCCTCCGGTTATATTTCCCCAAGAGCTGCCGGCTCCGTAACCGCAATTACTGTTTCCATCATTTCCGGCAGAAAAAACATGTATTAACTCAGGGTTGTCAAAGGCATCTTGATCCATCCGCCTTGTAAAATTGGTATAACCGGCATTACAACCATTGGAGTAAGAAGAAGTAGTAATTCTTACATCTTGTTGAAGGTAATCATTGTCAACGCTGTTTAGGTTGTCCGGATAAGAACGGTAAAAAACCTCTGCTCCCGGAGCCATTCCCTCTGCCAAAGGATCCCGGTTGCCCGCACCAAAGACAGTTCCGGCCACGTGGTCTCCATGATCTCCTGTAGAATTTCCCGCTAAAGGTTGTTGAAGCCTTCCTTTATAATCGACATGCGGCCCTATTACCCCGTCATCACCTATCCCTACTACCACTCCGGAACCGTCAAATCCAGGTGATCCCGGATAAACAGATTTCAGGTAATTAACCCGGTGATTAGTACCTGCCTCGTGGTTTTCAGGCCTGCCGGGATCCTCCATTTCCTGTACGTACATAGCATAAGGCAGTGAGGCAACTTCCAATATTTCTTCAGTGAATACTGAGAGGGAAAAAAGGTGTTCATCCTGACGTTCATCCAATATTGTATAGCCCGAGCTCTGGAGCTTCAAGCGTATATTAGAGTGATCTAAATTCCTGTAGTACTGCACCCATATCTTTATCTTATTATTATTGAGATAGGCCCACTCAGGTATGTTGTTGTTATAAAGTCTCTTAGATAATTTCATAGAAGGCTCCAACTTGATTGCAGAAACGGCTCCTATTTGTTTGAGCTGAGCCTCGGAGGGAATAAGAGAAGCATTGAAACTCAATATAAAGGCATCTTTTGGAAGGTATTCAATAGTTTTAAACATCGTATTGCTACTTCCAAGGGTAGGATAATTGCCGGGAGAAAAAGATACTATCCTGTAGAATTTACCATCAACAACATCACTGGAAGCAGGGCTAAGCTCAAAACCTGAAGGAATTATATTTTGATTTTTGAGTAATATAACTGACCCCTTAACCGGAGATTGAGCCTGTCCATTGACAAAAAAGGTAAGCAGCAGCAAGGAGGGTATCCATTTTTTCATAAGCAGATTCGTAAGAGCCTTTAAATTTAGTGAGAATCAATTAAACTAAATTTAATTCTGATTAAACCATAAGATTAATCAATATGAGTATCAAATTGTTTTTAGGATATTGCTAAAATTAATCTATTGTGCTTCATACTTTTGAAAGCTCCATGACAAAAAATGATCCATGAGAACAATTACAGCCCTGATCTTCATAAATCTATGGGGTTATCATGCCTTTTCGCAAATCAATCAGTCTGCCAGTTCAGCCATTCTTCATGAGCTGTATAAATTAAAAAACCCTACCCGGATATTATATGTAGCCGCTCATCCTGACGATGAAAATACCCGCATGATATCATGGCTGGCTAATGGGGTAGGGTGTGAAACTGCTTATCTATCGCTAACGAGAGGTGATGGCGGACAAAACCTGATAGGAGAGGAGCTAGGCGCAAAACTCGGGGTATTGCGAACCCAGGAGCTCATGCAGGCACGAAATATAGACGGTGGCAGACAGTATTTTAGCAGGGCGGTAGACTTCGGCTATTCTAAAAGCGCGGGGGAAACCCTCGAAAAATGGGGAGAAGAGAAGGTATTACACGATGTTGTCTTGATGATCCGGAAGTTCAGGCCAGATGTCATTATCACCCGTTTCCCACCAGATGCCAGAGGCGGGCACGGTCATCATACGGCATCGGCAGTACTGGCTGTCAAAGCTTTTGAAAAAGCCGGGGATGAATCAGTTTTTCCCGAACAGCTACAACACGTCAAAACCTGGAAGGCTAAACGCATTTACTGGAACACCAGTATTTGGTGGGGCGAGCCCCTCGACAGTTTGTCAAGAACAGACGATCGATATCTAAAAGTAGATGTGGGAGCTTACAATCCTATACTGGGAGTGAATTACAATGAGCTGGCTTCGCTAAGCCGTACTCAGCATAAAAGCCAGGGCTTTGGAGTTTCAGTAAAGAGAGGTCGCTCCCCCGAATACCTCTATTATTTAGCTGGAGACAAGGCAAAAGCGGATCTATTTGAAGACCTTGGGCAAAGTTGGAGCCGTCACGGTTTTAAAGAAGGCGATGGGATGCTCCAGATGATCATCGATAATTTTGATCCTGCCGATCCTTCTGCCAGTGTAGAAGCTCTGTTCAAATTGAAGAATGAGGCAGAAAAGATCAATGACCCTGTTCAGCAAAGTTATTTTAGACAAAAACTCGAAGAAATTATACTCAGTTGTATAGGCTGGCATGCCGAACTACTTGGCAGTGGTCAATATATTCAAGATGCAGGGAATGTAGAGTTGAATTTAGAAGTGCTGGTAAGATCAGGTATACCAATAACGTTAAAAGAGGTAGGCATTGGAGGCCGTAAGAAAAGTATTAATACTTCTCTTGCAGAAAATGTCATTCACAAAGAATCCCTGTCTTTTATTGCTGAAGATCAGAAAAATGCTTTTTCTCAACCCTATTGGCTGGAGAAACCCTACACCAACCTCTTTGAAGTAGGTGATATTAAAAAAATCGGTAAACCGGAAAACGATTCCCGGATTAAAGCTGAACTGAGTATTTCTATTGCCGGAAATGAGATGAAGACAGAGGTTGCGGCCACTTATAAATATTCAGACAGGGTAAAAGGAGAGATCATTACCCCTGTATTTATAACACCAAAAGCAATAGTTAATCCTTTGGTAAAGAACCTGGTTTTTGTAAAAAAGGAAATGCAGCAGCTGCCTCTTGAAATCCGTTTTTTGGGAAATGGTACGGTTCAACTGAAGTTCAGCTCTCCTGATAATACTTGGGAAATTGAACCTAAAGAATTATTAATAGATCCCCAGGGAAAAGCCACAGTAAATATAACTCTGCAAGTTACACCCCTGGCAGTAAAGAACGATAGAAGCAAGTTGACAGTTCTTCTGGATGATGAGCAGGCTTTAGCCCTGACAGAAATAGAATATGAACACATTGATAAGAGATTGGTGTTTGAACCTGCTGAGGTGAAGCTCATAAAGCTTAATTTACAAAAGAGGGGCTCTGATATTGGTTATATTCCCGGTGCAGGGGACGAGGTAGCCCAGGCCATAGAACAATTAGGGTATCAGGTTGATATACTGGACGAAGAAAAGATCAGGAAAAGTGACCTCTCAAAATATCATACTATCATAGCAGGCATAAGAGCCTATAACACTGAAAGCTGGTTGCCAGGAGTAAAAGATGTTTTGATGGAGTACGTGAAAAATGGCGGTAACTACATCGTTCAATACAATACCCTCTCCCGCGATTTATTGAGCCAGGATATAGGCCCCTATCCTTTTCAGATAAGCAGGGAAAGAGTTACAGAAGAAGACGCTGAAGCAGAGTTTCTGCTTCCTGATCATCCTGTACTCAATGAACCCAACAAACTGAGTAAAGAAGACTTTGAAAACTGGGTGCAGGAACGGGGATTGTACTTTGCCGGTAGTTGGGATGACACCTATGAAGCACCTATCGGCTGGCACGATAAGGGTGAAAACTCACGCAATGGAAGTTTAATAATAGCTCACCATGGCAAAGGGGCTTTTATGTACACCGGCATTTCATTTTTCCGGGAATTACCGGCCGGGGTTCCAGGTGCTTTTCGCTTGCTGGCTAATCTTTTAAGCTATGAAAATCCCGCCAGTTATGAGCAACAGTAAATTCTTCAAAAACTGGCGGCAATTATACTTTTTTGTTTTGCTGTTCCTCCTTATTCAACTTGTCCTGTTTTACTGGATAACCACAATTTATAATTAATGTCCTGGATTGATTGGCTGGTGCTTTTCGGAACTCTTTTTGCCATAGTGGGCTATGGTACCTGGAGAACCCGTAAAACCAATAGCGTAAACGATTACTTGCGCGGAGGTAATGAAATGAAGTGGTTTACTATAGGCTTATCGGTAATGGCTACCCAGGCCAGTGCCATTACTTTTTTGAGCGCACCTGGACTGGGCTATGAAAAAGGATTGCGCTTTGTGCAGTTTTACTTTGGTTTACCACTGGCTTTAATCATTATATCGGCCTTTATTATCCCTATCTACTACCGCCTTAAGGTTTACACGGCATATGAATACCTGGAAAAGCGTTTTGACCTTAAAACCAGATTACTTGCTGCTTCTTTATTTTTAGTACAACGGGGACTGGCAGCCGGACTTACAATTTTTGCCCCGGCTTTTATTCTTTCTACCATATTGGGCTGGAATCTCAATTTCACCAATCTTTTTGTTGGAGTATTGGTCATTATTTACACTGTGAGTGGAGGTACCAAGGCAGTAAGCCTTACCCAAAAATGGCAAATGGGTATTATTTTATTGGGAATGGTATTGGCATTTGGGATTTTGATGTATCGGATCAGCGGATTTGCAGATTTAAATACCGCCTTACAACTAGCCGGATCGGTAGGAAGGATGGAAATACTGGATTTTAACTTCGACCTAAATGAAAGGTACACTGTTTGGTCGGGTTTAACCGGAGGTTTGTTTTTAGCTCTTAGTTATTTCGGAACGGACCAAAGCCAGGTACAACGTTACCTTACCGGAAAAAATATCAAAGAAAGCCGTTTGGGATTGATGTTCAATGCAGTAGTGAAAATTCCTATGCAACTGTTCATTCTTTTTACCGGGGTACTGGTTTTTGTTTTTTATCTCTATGTAAAACCCCCGGTTTTTTTCAACGAAACAGCTTTGGAAGATCTACGGGAATCAGAGTACAAAGAGCGTATTGATGCTATAGAGGACAAATACAACCGCAATTATGAAGAATTACAGCAGGCTAGGCTGGACTATACGGAGATTTTAAATTCCGGTGATGATGCTGTAAGCGGACCCGAAAAAGCGAGATTTAAAAAAGAGATAGCGGATGATCTTGCTATACGGACAGAAGTGAAGAATCTTTTATTAGAAACGGATCCAGGGTTCAAGGTAAAAGATACAAATTACGTCTTCCTTAATTTTGTGATGAGTTATTTACCGGTAGGTATAATAGGACTGATCATAGCTTTGATATTTTCGGCTGCTATGTCCAGTACTTCGGGAGAATTAAATGCCCTTGCCACAACAACTTTCGTGGATTTTTACCGCAGATTATTTAAAAAAGATGCTAACGAAAGACAACAGGTATTGATGTCTAAACTGCTGACGGTGTTTTGGGGTTTGTTGGCCATATCTTTTGCTTTGGCTGCCGACCTTTTCGACAATCTCATTGAGATGGTAAATGTACTGGGGTCCTTGTTCTACGGTACTATTCTCGGAATTTTTCTGGTAGCTTTCTTCATTAAAAGAATAGGTAGTAATGCCGTTTTCTGGAGCGCTCTCATTGCAGAAGCAATGGTTTTACTCATTCATTTTGGAAGGGTGTATCAGCTTCCGTTTTTTCTCAACCTGAAAGTAGAATACCTCTGGTATAATGTAATTGGCTGTGGTTTAGTGGTGATCCTATCACTTATAATAACCCTTTTTAGCAGGCGGTAAGCCTTTGATATTATTATGCTGAAAGAGAGAGGATTAACAGTAGAAATTACAGGTTTCTGAAGTGGAAAAACAAGAGATGAGGAAAAAGAGGCAGCACTATTTTCTACAGCACTGCCTGTTGCCTGTTTTATTTGGCGACCTGCTCTAGAAAACCAGCTACATTAGCATTGATGTATTTCATTCCAACTTCGCGTACACCTTTTTTGTATTTCTCGGGATCACAAGGCACAGCTTGCATCCGTGTCACTTCTTTATCGTCAAAACGGAAAACCTGTAGTATACCCATTTGGGTTCCCCAAATATCCTGATCAGCAGACTCTACTGCTTTGTATTTTTTCTTTTCAAATATCCCTTCAATCTCCACGGGATCCTTAAGATTAAAATTGATCAGGCCTTGTTTGCCCAAGCTTTCAAAATATGTATAGCTACTGGCAGTATTTACAGATGTACTGGATGTTTTCCCTGTTTGTACAGCTTCAGAAGGCGATAACCTGAGGTAAGGTTCAGCAACCACTTTAGCAAGACCTCCAAGTGTCTTTTTCAACATCTTGCTGCCGGTAGACTCTGCTTCTTGAACAAACGGAATAGCCAGGTTAATCTTGGCGACTAAAGTGCCGTCCATATTTTTTGACAATTTCCCTGCGTAGTCAAACATAGAGGTTTTGGCCCTGCCTTTTTCAGTGATTTTTTTTACAAAATAATCATATCCTGTTGGAGCTGTAGCAATATATCCCGGGAATTGTGACAGGCTGATCGTTCCACCCTGTAGGCGTTGCCAATCTTCATAAGTGTCTGCTTGTGCTGCCGCATCCGCTGATACGATCTCATAACCTGCAGCTTCCAGCTGACTCACATATTCTTTGTACAGATCATCTGTAATCTGCTGAACGTCTTGTTCGGCAATATTCGGAATGCCCAGGATCAGGCTGGCCTTGGCATCACCTCGGTAACCACCTCCCAATTCCCGCCCTCCCCGGGCTATGTCCGTACGATTATACATCATCTGATAATTGACGTTGAATTCAGCGATGTAGATCTTTTTTGGTGCTTTTTTCATTTTCTTAACACCAAAGCTTCCGGCACTCCTTCCTTTCTTAAACTCCACTTCGCCTACCGTCTGCGAGAACCCACTGAATAATATTCCGAAGTTGATCAAAACTAAAAGGGTTATTGTTCGTGTGATTCTTTTGTGATTTTTTACGTATTTCTGATGATTGCATCTGTTTTTTGGTGATGTTAGATTTTTCATAATCAATCTATTTTGAGGTTATATCACAAAACTACCAGTACGAATGGCGCGCTGAAATCACTTTTTTCCCGTAAAATGCAGTACGGGAAATTACGTAGGTATTACCCTTTGTGTTTTCATTATTGAATAGCTAATTTGATGGCACAAACCGGATAGCATACTGGTGCATCCCGAATAAGGAACCATGAAAAGACATTTTAGAAAATGGCTAGCCACATTGTTGATACCAGCAAGCAGTATATGGGCACAAAATGATGTTCGCGACAGCCTCATTAACCGGGTGAGCTCACTAGAGGGAGAAGAAAAGGTAATCTTACTTCAGAACCTGGCAACACAGTATATAAATGATTCTTTAAAAGCAGCTTTTCATTTCAACCAAATGTCCTATGATATAGCTGTTGAAGAAAACTTGATAAAAGAACAGATAGTATCGCTGATCCATTTCAGCCGGATCAGCTTTTATGGAGATTCTGTGGAGAAGGCTGTGGAATATAGCAGACAGGCCATTGCTGTAAGTATCAAGAGTTCGTACGATAGTTTAAAAGTGATTGCCTATAATGAGCTGGGGTATAATGCGTATTACCTGGGGCAGTTTGACACTGCGATAACTGCTCATCGCCAGGCGGTAAAAATTGCCGAGGACATGGATCATCCTATGTTGGCTGCTGCTTCTAATGATTTTTTGGGAAGAACATATACGGTAAGGGGCAATTATGTCAGTGCTGTTAAGGCCCATTTAAGGGCATTGCCATACCGTGAAAGAGAAGGTAACCCGCGCGGTATTATGATGACTTACCGCAATCTTGCACTGGCCTATGAGGCTCAGGAAAATAATGACAGGGCTTTAACTTATATGCTCAAAGCCCTTGAGATTACAGATACCCTGGGTATACCTATTCATAAAGTTATCACTTATAACCATCTGGGCATCATTTACAATAATGCAAAAGCATATAAAAAAAGTATTTACTACCTGGAGATTTCATTGGATATGACCCTGGATCTGGGACTTTCCGATGCCTTTTTATCAAAAGCCTATAATACGCTTGGAAACGCTTTTAATGACACTGCCATAATAGCCGGGTCCCCTGAAGTAGCAAGTATGTATTTCCAAAAGGCCTTGTATCATTATAAAAAAGCCTTGGTATTGAAAGAAAATATGAATGACCGCAACGGGATAGCATTGGGCAATATCAATCTGGGGATGGCCTATGTCGGGATGAAGAAATTTAAAAAAGCCCACCCTTATCTAACAACTGGGATTGACATTTCAAAAGAACTGGGCAATGATAATCTATTGCGAAATGGATACAAATATTTATCCAATGTTTATAAAGGAAATGGTAGCTACCAACAGGCTCTTACTTACCATGAACTTTACAAAAAGTTAGAGGACTCTTTATTCAACCGTGAAAAAAGCCGTCAGATCGAAGAACTCCGCATTAGTTATGAAACTGATAAAAAGGAACAGCAGATATTTTTGCAGGAAGCAAAAATTGCACAACAAGAGGCAAAGCTTAGGTTTAATGCGCTTATAGTAAGTGGATTGATCGTTTTATTGTTGCTTTTATCCTTTATTGGATTTCTCGCCAAAAACAGGATACAAAAAAAACAAGCACTGCTATTAAAAGATAGGGAACTGAAATACAGGGAAGACCAGCTCTCTGCAGTTATCGATTCCCAGGAAAAAGAACGCAAAAGAGTGGCTGAAGACCTGCACGATGGTTTTGGGCAGTTTATCTCTGTATTGCAGATGAACATAGATCAATTAATCCTCGGGAATAGGACTGAAGAAGTACTCAAACGGACAGAGGCTTTACTAAAGGATATGGGTATTGAACTCAAAAATATTTGCTTTAACCTGATGCCCAAAACATTAACGCAAAATGGTTTGTCAGTTGCCCTCAAAGAACTGGCATTTCAGATCAATCAAACCGGAAAGATCACCATCGAAGTAGTAGCACTTGGTATTGATGGTAAACTTTCGGATCTACAGGAAGTATCCTTATACAGGATCATCCAGGAGTGGCTAAATAATATCCTCAAATATGCCAATGCCAGCCATATTCGCATCCAGGTAATCAAAGATGAGCAGGAAATAACGGTAACGATAGAAGACAATGGAACGGGTTTTAATCCTTTGATACTTCAAAGAACAAAAGGAAACGGATGGAAAAATATTCAATCGAGGAGGCAATTGATAAAGGGTGAAACTATTGTCGATAGCCATGAAGGGATTAAAGGCACTACTTTTATTCTCAGCCTTCCCATAAAAAGTACTCAAACTAAACAGTATAAGGAAAAATACGCAGTGTAATTTGTGTAATTAACAGGATTCCCCATCGTTTTACCCGTTTTTATCTTTACCAAAAGGGATCTCCATGCATTTTCTGAATAATCTTATTAATTTCAAGAAAAAAAACAACGTGGCCCCTTACCGTATTTTACTGGTTGACGATCATCAGATCCTTCTCAACGGACTGAGGTCAATCCTCGATCAGGAGAGATCATATGAAGTAATAGATGAGGCTGCTGACGGTGAGGCTGCCTTAAATATTCTCAAACAACAGGATATTGATATTCTGATCACGGATTATTCATTGCCGAAAATGGACGGATTGGCATTGACGCGGGCAGCAAAGAAAATGTGCCCCGATCTGAAAATTATTGTACTGAGTATGCACCGTGAGACCCATCTGGTAAAAGAGATCCTGAAAGAAGGAATTGATGGCTATGTATTAAAAAGTGATTCGACCAAAGAACTGGTGATGGCATTAGAACACGTTGTTGATGACAAGACATTTCTGAGCCCTGATATTAATAAATTATTGATCAGATCACTGCAATATGAGGACGAAACAAAATTGTTTTCAGATCGCGAGAGGGAGATACTTAAATTGATTGCCAAAGAATTGTCGAGTAAACAAATAGCACATCAGCTTTTTATCAGCGAGCGAACAGTTGAAACACATCGCAGAAACATGATGAAAAAAAGCGGTAAAAACACAACGGTAGGCCTGATTAATTTTGGTTATGAAAATAATCTGCTTTGATTGAAAAACAACCAATACAGATTAATCCAGAGGAAGTTAATATTGGAGATCGTTTAGACATCGTGAAAATTCAAAAGATTTCACTGTAGAGGTGATATCTGCACAATGAAAGTCATTCCTTAACCCATAAACTGTCAACAAAGTATTTTCTGTTATCAGTGAAGTGCCTTTTAACCTTAAAGTTAGTGACATCAGCTAAGTCCTGGATTTCGCGTAAACTGTACTTTTTGGAGATCTCCATGTGGATGGGTTCGGCTCTTTCAAAATGGAAAGTGCGGTTGAGACTTCCTATACGGACATCTTGTTCTTTCAGGCTTATGAGGTAACTGCGGGCTTCCCCGCTTACAGGGTCGTAAATGGGGTAGTGTTTAAAATTGTCAATTATAAAATCAGCTTCCAATTCGCGGTTTATCCGATCCAGCAGGTTGAGGTTAAATTCGCGGGTAATTCCTGTTTTGTCATTATAGGCTTCCAGTATTACACCGGGGTCTTTTTTGAGATCAATACCACTCAGTAACATATCTCCTTGCCGCATGGTATTATTGAGTTCCTTAAAGAAACTAACAACACTTTCGGGTGTGAAATTTCCAATATTACTGCCTAAAAAGAGAATTACCTTAGGAGAATCATCGAGTTCGTTGAGCTTTTTAAGGGCTTGAAAGTATTCGTAATTGAGCACGCTGACATTGAGATCGGGGAAAAGCTGGGAGAGATCATCTGCGAGATGTTTGAGGACATCGTTTGAAATATCTACGGGGAAATATTCAAAATCGGCATTCTGCTCCAGAAAGTGACGGAGTAAAACTTTGGTTTTAAAGCCATCACCGGCTCCGAGTTCTACCAGGTCAAACTTTTTTCCGGGATCAATGGCTTCGAGTATCTGTTGTTTCTGTTGCTCAAAAACCTCAAATTCACAATTGGTCAGGTAATATTCCGGCATCCGCATGATCTGTTGAAAGATCCTATCGCCTTTGGCATCGTAGAAATAGCGGGAAGGCAGGCTTTTAGGTTGGGCACTAAGGCCTGTCAGTACATCGTTCGCAAAATTTTTAAGGGTAGTAGAGGTTTGGGTTGTTTCCATTTTATTGAGCTAATCGTATGCCAGTAAACTGCCACCGGAGATACGGATGAAAAAAATTGCGATAAGTGAGACGGCTGTGGCCTTCTGGTGTGGCAACCGAAGCTCCGCGTAATACCATTTGGTTGACCATAAATTTACCATTGTATTCGCCAACGGCTCCCTCAGCCTTACTAAAGCCCGGGTAAGCCAGGTAAGCAGAGTTAGTCCATTCCCAACGTTGACCCCAATTGAACTTTTCAGCGGCCACTTCCCATTCTTCTTCCGTAGGAAGGCGTAGTCCCCGCCATTCAGCGTAAGCGTAAGCCTCGTAATAGCTTATATGGGTTACCGGTTCATCCGGGTTGATCTTTTCCAATCCCGACAGAGATAAACGGTGCCATTCACCATCAATTTCTTCCCAGTAAAGGGGAGCTTTAATACCGTTTTCTTTAACCCAGGCCCAGCCTTCTGAATGCCAGTATCTGAAATCTTCATAGCCTTTGGCATTCATAAATTCAAGGTATTCTGAATTGGTTACAAACTTGTTACTTATGGAATAGGAGTGCAGGTATACCTTGTGGCGATTGAGTTCATTATCAAAACAAAAGCCTTTACCTTTATGGCCAACTTCATAAGTACCGTCTTTAATTTCTATCCATTGAAACGGATGATCTTCGATAATACTTTCTTTAAAATCTTTTGAGTATACAGGGTGAAATGGTTGTACTCCCAGAATGTATTTGAAATCGGTGAGGAAAAGCTCCTGGTGCTGCTGTTCGTGATTGATCCCCAATTCCAGTAATTGCCGGGCTTCAGCTGCAGGGTTTCCATTGAAGTATTGCACAATAAGCTCATCGACATGCTTGCGGTATTCATAGACCCGCTCTACCGATGGCCTCGTTAGAAAACCTCTTTGGTGCCTCAGTACCCGCTGGCCCACGGTTTCGTAGTAAGAGTTGAAAATAAAGTTAAAATGAGGGTCAAACTCCTGGTAGTTTTTTATGAATTTTTTAAGTATAAAAGTCTCAAAAAACCAGGTGGTATGACCTAAGTGCCATTTGGGGGGGCTTACATCAACTATGGGCTGTGAAAGGTGATCCTCAGTAGAGAGGGGAGCACACAGTTCTTCGGTAAATTTCCTGGTTTTTTCGTAGTATTTGATCAGTGACAAATCGACAAATGTTAGTTCTAAATACTGGAATGAGACAGCTAAAATATCAGATATATTTCACTAAAATACTTTTTCGTAGGCTTTCCTTTCAATCGTTTTATTTAAACTGGATTGATCGTCCAATATCTCGAAAACGTTGTTTTTGATATTATGAGCAATATCACCGGTAGGTAAGTCATTGCAATCCAGTCCAAAAGGGTCTTCTATCTCTTCTGCCATCAGTTCTACTCCTACAAAAGCAAAAAAGATAAACATCACTACGGGAATTGAGTAATAGCCAAATTCCGGAATCATAGCCAACGGAAGCAGTAGCCCGTAAACCGTGATAAATATTTTCAAGTAAACATTATAGGAAAAGGGGATAGGGGTTTTTTTGATACGTTCGCAAGCTCCCAGTATATCCAGTAGCGCCTGCATTTGAGGCTTAAAGTTTAAAAGGTCATAACCGCTGATGTTACCTTCCCTTTGCTGGTGTTCCACCATTTGATGGATTTGCCGTGAGATGTGGTTGGGAACATGGCCTTTGGTTTTGTATTCTGCCAGTTCTTCTTTGGAGATATAAATGAGCTCTTCCAGCTTGGTTCCCTCTCTCAAATGTTCCTTAAGAGCTATACAAAAATTAGAGATGTATACTGCCAGTTGATGCTTTTGCTT
>JANQHO010000162.1 GCA_028277105.1 Owenweeksia sp.
TAACACACCTTTCCATTTATACTAAACTTTAATTTTTTTAACCATGCTCAAACCTTTACTCAAGGCACTTTTATGCTGCCTTCCCCTGGGGCTTTATGCCCAGGCCGAATATCCCATCACCGCCAGTTCGGGTGGCAGTTCCGGTACCTATAGTATCTGGTCAAATGTCGATACTGCTGCAACCTTAAGCCAATTAGACCAACCGATCATCATTGTAGAAGGCTATGACCCAACGGATGAGTTTGATGGAAATCGAATCTATGAAGACTTTGATGAAAATATCACCAACAATCTAGCCCAAAGGTTAAGAGACGAAGGTTATGACCTTGTTATTCTGGATTTTGATGCCAACAACACCCGGCCGATCGGGCAGAACGCCCAGCTGTTGATCGACCTGATCAATCAGGTCAACGCACAAAAGATTGGCAATGAAGAACTGGTGGTGGTTGGGCTGAGTATGGGGGGACTGATCGCTAAAACCGCCCTCTCCACGATGGAATTCCTCAATACTCCGCATGAAACACGGCTTTATATTTCCTTTGATACCCCGCATCGCGGGGCCTATATTAGCGTGGCCGCACAGATGTTTATCAATACGGCCGTACAAGACCCCATTATGCTCTCTTTGGCGGGCGGTGTTCTCCTTGCCCTTGATCAAGAATTGCAAGGCGATGCCCTCAGGCAAATGCTTCTCTTTCACGAGCCATCCTTTACCTCGGGCGGGTCATCGGGTGAAACCGCTAAACCGCATTCCTCTTTTGGCCTCAATCAACCCAGCGGCAGCGGCTTGCCGCAACAGTGTAAAAATATCGCGATCGCCAATGGTGCTAAAACGGGTCTGACCCAACTCAATGCCAGAGATGAGCACATTGAAGGTGTTTCCCTTGCCCTACAGATCTCAAAAAATTCATCTGTGAGCGCAAGCAATGTTCTGGTCACGATGTTTTCGCTCCCCGACATTACAAAACTGGTCATGCCACCCCCGTCCTCAGGAATGCTTCTTTTTCAACTCGCCCATTTTTTCAACCAGCAAATCCGCAGCATCGATGTCAGTACCATTGACCCCATAGACTTTGCACCCGGGGGAACAACGCCTATTTACCAGGAAATAGCAGACGGATTTGAGGCCATTGGTGATCCCGATATTACGGTTGATCTCGATATGCCCAATGCCTGTTTTATTCCCACTGTCAGCGCCCTTGATCTGGACGTGCCTTACCTCACCAATATCAATGCTGACCGCGCTGTGCTGTGTTCCGTGCCCTTTGATGCGTTTTACGCCCCTCTCACGGTCAATCAGGAACATACCGCCCTGTTGCAACCCACCGCCAACTGGCTGTTTAACCAGATCACGCAGGATGATACCCTGATCGTGACATTCCTCAATAATAACCGCATCAATTTTGGCGGCAATAACAATGATCTTCTTTTTGAACATTTATTGATTAATTGGGGTGGAACGGTTGAGGTCAATACGATTAATCCGGCCGGATTCAGCATTCTTAATATCAATCAGGAACCCCGCCCCGATAGTGGCTCGGTCTTTACCCTGCATACCAACTGTAACCGCAACACCAATATTATCGTCCAAAATGCCGGTACATTACGTTTGGGTAATGTACTTAACTCTCTGAAAGGCGTTGTTGAAATTTATGATAAGGACACCCTTTTTATCAAGGACAATGGGGAGGTTGAGCTTCGCTCCCTCTCTGAAATCAATATCAGGAATGGCGGGGTGATGGTGATTGAAGCGGGTGGTGAAGCCAATATCCGAAATGACGCACAGATCAATATCAATGAGGGTGGAATGATGATCATAGAAGATGGCGGAGAAGCGGATCTATGGGATGATGCCGCACTCAATATTAACGATGGCGGGCAGCTTATTATAGAAGATGGTGGTGTTGTGGCCGTTCATAACATCGGAGCTTTGAATGTCCGGCCTGGCGGCAGTCTGAACTATCAAAAAGGCGCGGTTTTGTTTTTAGAAAACTATAGTTCCACGGTGAAAGTGCAGGGCAATGTGACTGTGGCGGATAATGCCACCTTCACCATATCCGGTTTGGGCAAAATGATTTTTGATCAGGACGTGCCGTGGGTCAATAATCCGCAAACCGGCATACCGGAACCAGATGTTGAGGGATTTTGGACGATTGGAGATAATGCCGAATTTATCTTTTACGGCCCTGGTACACCGTCCTTTAATCCCACGCACAATTTACTGGTGATTGAAAAATCGCTGTATCTGCGGATGAAAAACGGCAAAACCTTTTCAAAAATTGATCTGCGCAGGGGGCAAGTGGTGTTATTCCCAGGGGAATTGATGTATTGCTATGGCCCGACCACCACCATGCAAATGCGTTTTGTTTCCGCATATCCAGGCTATCCTCATGCCGGATTGCGGGTGTGGCATAATAGCGGGTTGAACGCCATCAATGGCAGCACCTTTGAAGATGGTGAACCTGGCCTGATGGTGCACTGGTCACATCAGGGCGACAGGATAGTCATCGGGCACAATGAGTTTAACAATAATGTCAGAGGTGTTGTCGTCAATTCCGGCAGGTTTGTCCTGCAACACTGTAAGTTTTTTGATAATGAATTAGGACTGGAAGGCAATGGTTTACGCGGCCTCACCCATATTCGCAATAATCATTTTGATGGAAACACTACCGGAAGTGGGGCGATGCTTATGGGGCAGGAAGGCACGGTGATTTATGTCGAAGGCAATATTTTTGAAAACTCCATTTATGGGCTGTTTTCCATTGGTGTTGATGTGTCCAGTGAATGCTCCTTTTTTCAAAATAACTGGCAGGGCGTAGGTCTGTCGAACTCCAAACATTATATGTCACATGATGCAGGCAATCACTTCAAGAATAACGATGTCGGCATTTATTTTGTCGGGGAAGGCGAAGAAACCGGATTTTACCTGAATGACGGACACAACACCTTTGATCTTGGGATAGCCGGACGGCTCTATGCCTCCGGTCAAACTTACGGCAGCCGTTTAAGTTCCGAGTATTCCACCAGCCTGACCGACCATATCATGGCCGACAACAACAAAATGCCCCTCGTGTCCGATGGCTCCACCCTTATAATGCCGACCAGCATGTTTTATGACCCCAATGATGGCTCCCCGCTACAGGAAGTGCGTGTTGATATTCCCAATAATCTTACCACCACCGATCCGGCCTGCGATACCACCATTACGATTTTAAGTGATAATCCCTATCAAAATGAAATGGCGATTATTCCAACCGGAGGTGGCATTCTCATGGACCCTGCTTTTGATGACTATCCCGATTTGCGCGAAGCCCTCATCGCCATTAGCGGCAAGGTGAGTTGGAATGACGATCAACTGTCTGATCTTGAGGCTTTGCGGGATTTAACCCTGCTGTTGCACTCTGAGATTGACGGGGAAGATCAAAATACGGGCAAGCTCTTGAAGCTGGCCTATGACCTCATGTTTAAGGCGCTCAATAACGCTTACCTGTTTGATGAATTACCCTTTCAAGGTGGAGCCGAAACCCCCGTCATTGACGAAGATTTAAGTCATGTGTTAAGCGTCATTGATACCCGCCTTTCAAACATCAATGAAAATGACCCGCTTTACAAACAAACCTATTATACTTTCAAATATCATCTTGATCTCGCTCATGCTTACCGTGTCGCGGGCTTGTTTGAAGAGGCTTTGGGCATTCTGGACATCGCAGATGACTGGACACACACAACCGAGCAAGCCTTACGCGCCCAATATTGGGAGTGTGTATGCCAGATAGAGCATGATTATTATAGCGGGGTCATTGAGGAAGAAAGCTACAGCCAACAGCTTTATTACTGCACCCAAACCTATGCCGGATATAACTATAAGAGCAACCCTATTCCCATCAGCACCGGATACAGCGTGGATGATATTGCTCCCCAAATCCTCGATCTCTATCCGCAACCGGCCAGCCAAACCTTGACCGTCCAGATCGCCCCCGCGCAATTTGACGAGGTCACTTATCAGATCACCAATCTGACCGGTCAGATGGTTGAACAGGGAACCCTCCACTGGCAGGGCGATAGGCAGGATTTTGACGTTCAGGATCTATCCACCGGTGTTTACGTGCTCACTTTAACGTTCCAAAACGGAACCAAAACCCTGAAATTGGTGAAGCAGTAAAAAAACTGATACAATAAAAAAGCCCTGCTAACAGGGCTTTCATTTAGATTCTATTGTTCAGGCTTGTCCAGCTCCCTCCGTTGTGAACCTCGCTGAAGCCGTTGGATTTTAAGAAGCTTTTAGCCTGTGAGCTTCGCATACCTGAAGCACAGCAGGCAATTACCGGCACATCTTTTTTAAGTTTATTTAACTGCCTGGGCAAGTTGTTCAAAGGAATGTTGAGTGAACCCTTGATGTGTCCTTGCTGATATTCCCCTTTTGTGCGTACGTCAACAATTACTGCCCCTTGCTTCACCAATTCCTTGTAATCTGTTGAACGGAACAAATTTCTCAAAAACGACATATCCATTTAGTTTTGTTGCAGTTCAAAATTCACGTTCAGCCAACTCCCGCCATTTTCACATTGTATTCCCTTTTTTTGCAGGAATTGGGCGGCTTGCCCACTGCGGTTTCCACTGGCACAGCACAAAATGATAGGTTCTGTCATTTGTTTTAATTCCTCCAACCTATTTGGTATTTCGTTGAGAGGAATATTAATACTGCCTGCTGCATTTCCCCCCTTAAACTCTGCGGGTGTTCTCACGTCTATTACAGTTTTGGATTTATTCATTTTTATTGATGATTGTTTTTGTTTTTAGTTTTATTATCAAACAGGCTTAGGAACAAAGCTCCTGTTATAGCTCCGTAAATGGTGCTGTTAAGTGGTTTAGAGGTAATTGCACAATGGCCTGTATGGCAACCTATGTAATGGTAATAGGCGTAACCAAGTGCTGAGCCAATAACTAAACCACCTATAATTAAGGAATTCTTCTTCAGAAAACTCATAGCATAGTGGTAGGGCATACGTATTCCGATATCTCAAATTTTCCGGAATCTTTAATGGCGGTAAAGCCACCGGCTACGTTGATCAAATTGTTGTAACCCCGGGCTTTCAACATAGATGCAAATACCATGGAGCGGTAGCCTCTGGCACAGTGCACATAATAAGTTTGATCCTTATCAACCAACTTGGCGCTGTTGTCGATGTAGTCTAAAGGAGTATTTTGAGCCCCTATGACATGTTCAGAATCATACTCACTCTTTTTCCTTACGTCCAGAATATTGATGGAAGGGTCTTTTTTCTCTGCTGCCGCAAATTCTTCGGCACTTACAGAAGTAATAGTATCCATTTCTAAGCCGGCCGTTTTCCAACTGTCAAAGCCACTATCCAGGTAACCTATGGCATTGTCATAACCTACCCTGGCCAGGCGGGTTACCACTTCTTTTTCTCTTCCTGGGTCAGCTACTATCAGTATTTTTTGATTAATATCTTTTACAAGGGTACCCACCCATACGGCAAAATTGCCATCAATGCCAATATTGACAGATCCCGGTATGAATCCGTTGCCAAAAGCTACAGGATCGCGGGTATCCAATACCAGAACATCATCCTTGACAGTATCCTTGAACTTTTCAGCTGCTAGAGCTTGTAATCCTTTGGTCATTACCTGATCTATACTTTCATATCCCCTGATGTTCATCAAAACATTTTTAGGGAAATAAGCAGGGGGAGGGGTAAGGCCTTCCAGTAATTCTGCTATAAATTGCTCCTTGTCTAAACCTTCTCTCAGAGCGTAATTAGTTTTCTTTTGGTTACCCAGGGTATCCCAGGTTTCAGAGCTCATATTTTTACCACATGCACTGCCGGCTCCATGCCCGGGATAAACAATAATATCATCCGGCAAAGGCATAATTTTTTTGTGCAATGAATCATACAACAAGGCCGCTAATTTTTCCTGGGTCAGGTCTGCTATTACGTGCTGGGCCAGATCAGGTCTTCCCACATCGCCTATAAAAAGAGTATCACCGGTAAAAAGGGCTTTTTCTTTTCCTTCCTCATCCTTTAGTAAATAGCAACTGCTCTCCAGGGTATGCCCGGGCGTGTGAATTAACTTAATACTGGCTTTACCCAGCGGAAACTCCTGACCATCATGGGCAATAATGGCATCAAAGCCTGTTTCCATTTGGGTAGGGCCATAAATAACTGCTGCCCCTGTTTTGTGGGAAAGGTCTACGTGACCTGAAACAAAATCAGCGTGAAAATGTGTTTCAAAGATGTACTTGATCCGGGCCCCCCGTCTTTCAGCCATATCCAAATAAGGCTGGGTTTCCCTCAGGGGATCAATAATGGCGGCCTCGCCATTGCTCTCGATGTAATAAGCCCCCTGGGCTAAACATCCGGTATATAATTGTTCTACTTTCATATTGATGTATTTACTGATACAAATTTCAGAAGATAGATTTATTCCTACAGTGACTTTTGTTACCTAAGGCAATCCTCCCAGATAATTTACAAAAGAGTGATTTTATTTCTTCCCAGTTTGAGGATCTCTTTTTCCTCCATCTGCTTTAAAAGCCTCGATACTACTACCCTGACTGTTCCCAACTCATTAGCCAATTGTTCGTGTGTAATATTCAAGGTATTATTACTATTCATTTCGCTTTTTATCTTAAGAAGCTTGATGAGTCGCTCGTCCACTTTTTTAAAGGTAACGGCATTCACCACTTCCAGCAATTCTTCAAAACGTTTGTGATACAAACGGAAAATATAGTCAAGCCATTCATTGTTCTCCTTGTTCAACATGACGATCTTACTGATCGCAACAAACAATATTTCGGTTTCTTCATCAGCAATAGCCTTTATCTTACTTGTTTCCTGGTGTATGCCACCCAAAAAAGACATAATACAGCTCTCGCCCGGTTTGATGTAGTACAACAATATTTCACGCCCGTCCTCTTCTGTTCTTAAAACCTTTATGCTTCCCTTAATAACAATGGGTATGGTTTGTATATAGCTGTCTTCCCTTAATACGGTTTCGCCAGCCTGAAGGGTTTTTACGGTTCCGTGATCCGAAAGAGTTTTTATTAATGAATTGCTCAGATTAAGACCGGGTAGGTTATCGGGAATTATCATGCTAGTAAAGTTAAAGTATAAGCTTGGCAATAATACGTACAACACTTATACTTTTGATCTCAAATTAGCTCTTTGTCAACTTGTTGTTATTTTACCTTTAAGATTTTCCTTACTTGATTAGTATTGAGTAATTTTCCGCCATCAATTAAAGAACCAGCGGCTCCATGAAAAAATTGTATCTGGTAAGACATGCAAAATCATCCTGGAAACACGAAGGGGTAATGGATATGGACCGACCTTTAAAAGGCCGGGGAATAAGAGATGCATACAATGCATCAGTCTGGTTAAAGGAACAGGGTGACCGTCCGGATTATATCATATCAAGCCCGGCAACCCGTGCTTTACACACGGCCTTGATCTTTTCCAAGAATCTCGACTATTCTTTTAGCGATATCAATATTGAAGGAGGCATCTACAATGCTTCTACCAAAGAGCTTTTTGAGATAGTTAAAGGTTTGGACGATAAACTGGATTCAGTGATGATATTCGGGCACAATCCTACCATCACCGATTTTGTAAACCGTTGTATAGATCACCGCATAGATAATGTACCCACCACCGGGATAGCCTGCCTTAAATTTGCAGAAGATCATTGGGCTAACATTGGCAAAAGGGCAGAGCTGGTATTTTTTGATTATCCCAAAAGGAGAAAAGCCAAGTGAAAGAACTACAAAAGCGTATTATAGCCAGGGATATTAGCTGGTTGTCATTTAATGAGCGCGTATTACAGGAGGCGCTGGATGAGAATAATCCCTTAATTGAGAGGATGCGTTTCCTCGGAATATTTTCCAGTAACATGGATGAGTTTTTCAGGGTGCGTTACGCCAGTATGAAGCGTTTGTCGCAATTGAGTGATGATCCCGAAAAGAGGTTGGGGGGATATTCTCCCGGTGAGGTTTTGGCAGAGATATCAGCAAAAGCTATGGAGATGCAGGCCAAGTCGCAGGAGATCAACGATATGTTGATGGGAGAACTGGAGAAGGAAGATATCTGCTTTGTGGACGAGAATAACCTGACGGCCGGCCAGCAGGAATACGTGCGCAAATATTTTATCGATAAGGTGAGTCCTGCGGTATTTACTTTGATCCTTAGTGGTCGTGCCCGGGTACCCGAACTCAAAGATAAATCCATTTACCTGGCTATAAAGCTCATTCGCGATAGTGAGCCTGAAAGACCGGATATTGCCCTGATAGAAGTACCCTCTGACCTGGTTGGGCGCTTTGTGGAATTGCCCAAGTATGGTAAACAGTACATTATGTATCTGGAAGACCTGATCCGTTATAACCTGGAGTATATTTTCTTTACTTATCAGTTCGACAGGATCGAGGCCCATACCGTAAAAATCACCAGGGATGCCGAATTGGACCTGGATGATGATGTATCCAAAAGTTTCCTGGAAAAAATGACCAGATCATTAAAAAACAGGCGCATTGGCGATCCGGTACGTTTTGTTTACGACAAGAATATATCCGAAGATATGCTGCAGTTCTTAATGCAGCGTATGGATCTGGATAGTTACGACAGCCTGATTCCCGGTGGGCGTTATCACAATAAAAAGGACTACATCAAATTCCCTCATGTAGGGGATAAAAACCTGGAATTTGAGCCTTTACCCCCGGTTCAGCATCCCGATCTGGACATGGATCGCAGTATCCTCAATGTGATCAGAGAAAGGGATGTACTGTTGTTCTTACCTTATCACAACTTCAGCTATTTCATTAGGACTCTACGCGAGGCGGCTATTGATCCTCATGTTACCAGCATTCAAACAACCCTATACCGTTTAGCCGGCAAGTCACGGGTAATTAGTGCTTTAGTCAATGCCGCTAAAAACGGTAAACAGGTTACCGTGGTAATAGAGCTGCGCGCCCGCTTTGATGAAGAGGCCAATATTAAATGGACCCAGGAGCTGCAAACCGAAGGCGTACAGGTTATTTTTGGTGTACCAGGACTTAAGGTTCACAGCAAACTACTTTTAATAACCAGGGAAGAAGATAGTAAAACCCGTTATTATGCCAGCATTGGGACCGGTAATTTCAACGAGTCAACCGCTAAGCTTTATACCGATTATCACCTTTTGACCAGCAGGTCTGAGATCACTAAAGAGGTTAAAAAAGTATTCGATTTTCTGGAGAATAACTATAAAATTTTTAATTATAAGCACCTCTCAGTATCACCCCATACCACGCGTAAATCCTTTCTCAAACTCATAGACCGGGAGATCGAACACGCCAAAAAAGGCAACCCTACAGGAATATTTATTAAGCTCAATAGTTTATGTGACACAAAACTGATCGAGAAGCTCTACGAAGCCAGCAGTTACGGGGTAAAAATACGCCTCATTATCCGCGGTATTTGTTCACTTATTCCGGGTATTAAGGGCATGAGCGAAAATATAGAAGCCATTAGCATACTCGATCGTTTTCTGGAGCACTCCAGGGTAATGGTATTCGAGAATGGGGGCGATCCCAAGTACTATATTTCTTCTGCCGACTGGATGCCCCGCAATCTGGATTACCGGGTGGAAGTTACCACGCCTATTTACGATGACCGCATCAAAAAACAATTGCGTGATCACCTGGAAATTGCCTGGAAGGATAATGTAAAGGCCCGTTGGCACAATGAAGAACTCAATAATGACTACCGTAAAATAAAAGGGCCTAAGATTCGCTCTCAATACGCCCTGTACGATTACGTGAAAAAACAATTAAAGCACGGGAAGTGAAAGTTCACAAATTAGCCGGAATAGACATAGGGTCTAACTCTGTGAGGTTATTGGTATCCAACGTTATTTCAGATGGTAAAAAAACACTGTACAAAAAATCATCTCTTACCCGCTTGCCCATCCGCCTGGGGTCTGACGCCTTTTCTAAAGGCAGAATAGGCAGTAGAAAAGTAAAAAAACTAGTAACTGGTATGAAGGCCTATTCGCATATCATGAAAGTACACGGGGTAGAGCGTTACCGGGCCTGTGCTACTTCGGCTTTGCGCGAAGCAGACAACGGTTTGCAGGTAGTGCGCCAGGTTTATGAAGAAAGCGGCATCAACATAGAATTGATTGACGGTAAGGAAGAAGCCCGTATGATCTTTAATTCCGAAATGATAGAAAACATCAAAGATCAGGAAGATACTTTTCTTTACATTGATGTTGGGGGTGGAAGTACGGAACTCACCCTTTTTCACAAGGAGAAGATCGTGAGCAGTTATTCTTTTAAGATCGGCACTATTCGCCTGTTGGATGAAATGGTGAAGAAGAAGCACTGGGACGAGATGAAGGCCTGGATAAAATCTGAAACCAAAGGGAAAGACGATATCTTGATGGTGGGTTCCGGGGGTAATATCAACCGTACTTTTAAAATGTCGGATAAAAAGACCGGGCACCCTTTGGGTATAGGTTACCTCGAAAACACCTATAATCTTTTGAGCAAGTTCAGTCCGGAAGAGCGTATGATAAAATTTGACCTGAATCCCGACCGGGCAGACGTTATTACCCACGCCTTAAAGATATATATTTCGGCTATGAATTGGGCTGATTCAGAGCGTATGCTCGTTCCAAAAAAAGGTTTGGCAGATGGTATTGTTCGATACTTGCACAGGGAGTATTTCATAGCTTAGTTATTAAAATATAGTTTTTTGTTATTGATTTTTAATTACAATAATTCATTCTTATTGTATTTTTGCGTCAAAATCTAAAAAATGGCTGTAATAACATCAACAGATAACGATTTCGCACAACACATCAATAGCAATTCCAAGGTAGTAGTTAAATATTATGCTGACTGGTGCGGCAATTGCAAATTGTTTGCCCCTAAATACAAGCGGGTGAGTAATGAAGAGGATAAAGCAGACATCTTATTTTTAGATGTGGATGCTGAAAAAAATCCTGAAGCTCGCAAAATGGCAGGTGTAGACAATTTGCCTTATATGGCGGTATTTAAGGATGGAGCCTTAGTGGAAGGTAGTGCCAGCAGCAAAGAGGATTATTTGAGAACCCTTTTAGAAAAACTGAACTGATGAAAGTACCTGCTATCAAAAAACTACTTCATCACGATTTAAGCGAATTGAAAAAAGCCGAGGAGCTTTTATCGGAAGAGCAAGCTCCTCAAATTGAAATTGAAGGTGAAGATGAAGGCGAAAAGCTGACCCATGTATTTGGGGCGATCTGGATAAAGGAAAAGGTAGCTTCGGGGGAAATGAATGAAAGGGAAGCTCTTAGGGCGTTCACGGAAAAAGTCAGAAATTCGATCAACTAAAAAAGGCGGGTATATCCCGCCTTTTGTTATTTTAGACTATTCAAAGCCGCTTCGTAGTTGGGTTCATCTACTATTTCCGGTACCTGTTCCGAATGAATGACATGACCGTTTTCGGCTACTACAACCACCACTCTCGACATCAAACCAGCCAGAGGCCCGCTGGTCATTAATACCTTGTATTTATCGCTGAAATCATGGTCTTTGAATTCCGAGAGTGTTTCCACCCCTTCCAGACCTTCTGCGGCACAAAATCTTTTTTGAGCAAAAGGAAGATCCCTGCTGATATTTAAGACTATGGTATTGTCCAATCCTGCTGCCTTTTCGTTGAATTTTCTCACCGATGTAGCACAGGTGGAAGTGTCAATACTGGGAAATATGTTCAGGACCACTCTTTTTCCTTGAAAGTCGCTGAGGTGACGATCTGCCATATTAGAGTCTGTCAGTTTAAAATCAGGGGCGCGGTCTCCAGTTTGCAATATTTCACCAGCAGTGGAAACCGGATTGCCTTTTAGTGTTATTTCAGACATTTTTTAATTTTTGATTCATAGTTTAAAAGCAAATGAAAGGGAAAAAGTTTTGCAGCTGCCGATAATTGTAAAGTTTTTCAATTGCTATTTTCGCTGGCTGTGATGAAAGTGGATAGATTGGACTATGATGTAGTGATCTCGGGGGCTGGGCCCGCAGGCTCGGTTTGTGCCATGGCTTTGGAAAAGAGCGGTTTAAGAGTAGCCTTGCTGGATAAATCGAGTTTTCCGCGCGACAAGATATGCGGAGATTTCATTGCTGCTATGGGATTGAGAGAGCTTTATAAAGTAAATCCCCACCTGGAAAAGAGATTTGAAGAATATCCCTGTAAAGTCATAAATCGCAAAACCAGGTTCATTGTAGGCAATGGAAGGGAAATTCCGGCCAGTTGGGTATTGAAATCCTATACTATAAGGAGACAGCATTTCGATAATATTCTTTTAGAGGAAGTACTAAACAAGGGAATAGCAGATTTTTACCCGGAAAGCCAAATTGTAAAGATCAGGCCAGATAAAGAAAACCTTAAGATAGAAAGCCGCCAGGGGCATAGTTTTTCAGCCAAAATGATAATCGGGGCAGACGGAGCCCATTCTATTGTGGCAAAGTTGTTGGCAGGTTTTAAAATAGACCGTAAACACTACGGAGGCTCGGTAAGGGCCTATTATACCAATGTAAAAAGCATAGACACCGAAGAAAATGAGGTCTACGTACACAAGAAGGTAACCCCAGGTTATTTCTGGCTTTTTCCGGTCTCTCCCACAGAGGCCAATGTAGGGCTTGGAATGCAAAGCAAATACATCACCTCCCAAAAAATTGATCTCAAGAGCTTGTTCTTTCGCTTTATCGAAGAGTCTCCACTGTTACAGCAAAAGCTGGGCTCTGCGCAGATGTTGGGAAAGCTGGAGGGTTTTGGTTTACCTTTTTACAGCAAAAGGCAAAAAGTTTCCGGAGACCGTTTTCTGTTAACGGGGGATGCCGCTTCTATGATAGACCCCTCTAATGGGGAAGGTATTATGCAGGCCATGGTAAGCGGAAGAATGGCAGCGGAATTCACCATAAAATGTTTTGAGCAAAACCGCTTTGATGAAGCATTTACTCAAGAATATGCCCGCCTTTTGCACAACAGGTTTTGGCGGGAGATGAAGATCAAATCCCTTTTGGTCAACACTTTGGCCAATAAACCCTGGTTGATTTACAGTGGGGCTTATCTGTGTGATAAGAGTCCTCTTATAAAGAGAGCTATTCAAAAGTTGATGTAGAAGAAACCGGCTACCTATCCTGTTACCTTGAGTTTTTCTGCAAAGCTGAAAAGTACCCGCCTGCCGGTGGGCAGGTCGAAGGGTGTCAGGATAGGTAGACCAGTCTTCGATACAAATTTTCTCGTACACTCGAAAATCCACTCAGACTGACAAAAGTTGCCCGCTGCTTACACAATAAAAAGTACATACACTAGCATAAATTTTTATTTAGGATTAGGTTTATGTTGTGGCCGCCCTGGGAAATTTCCATCCGTTTTCTACGCCCGGGCGGTTTTTTAATCTAACAAACCATACGGTAAGATCTGCTTCCAATTATAGCTTGGGAAAAGTTTGCTCACAGATAAAACTTATTCAGAAGATCCAGGGGGTGTGCTAAAAACGTTTTGCCTTAATCTGAAATATTCGGGGCATACTCATCATAGAATGCTCTTTTTTCCTGAATGCTATCAATTCATGGTAAATGTCATATGCTTTTTTTTGATCAACCAGCCTTTCTTCCAGTAGAGATGGCATAATTCCTTCAAATGTAATCTCGGCCATAAGTTTACCTTCCCCGGAAATATGGGCTGGCTGGTAAATGCGGAACTCTATTTCAGTGAACCCCGTTTGTATCATCAAGGCTGTCAGGTTTTGCCCTCTGTTGGCATCAGCTCCCCGGCTTTTAAGCAGCTTTTGATATAATGATACATATTTGTCAAAAGCTTTATTGGGAGGATGGGAAAAGTGCCCCGAAAAATCAGTGTCTTCAATTAAAACAGTACCTCCTGTTTTTAATGACTTAAACACCTTATTTAAGACCAGTTGAGGGTTGTGCAAATGTGAGAACAGAAATCTCGAATACACCAGGTCATATTCATCAATATCGTTAAATTGATAAACATCAGCTTGCTGAAACTGAATATTGACGATTTCTTTTGACCGACATGTTGTATCAGCAATTTCAATATTTCGTTTGTCGAGATCCAAAGCTTTTATACTACCGGAAGAACCTACCACCCCTGACATAAACATAGAAACATGACCTCCCCCGCAGCCCAGGTCGAGGCATTTGTAGCCGGTAGATAGCCCTCCCCATCGTATAAACTCTTCGGTCTGCTCACCAATTGCTCTGGAAAGAATATCCAACCTGGACTTCCCTTTATCACCACCGTATATGGTATACTCATTCATATAAGTAAAACTGATCAAATATAGTAAGTGATAGCAGAAGCAGCTGAAAAGAAAGTAGAGGAAATCTAACAAAAGGTTGATTTCAAAATTTCTTAACCTGCTATATTTTGCTTATTAGTATCTCTTTAGTTCTTTTACTGTTCTTTATAAGCTGTTTACCGTAGAGACCTAATCATATCCTGATGTTAGAAGCAACAAATAAACCTACGCTGATAGAGGCTGAAAAGGAGTTTCTTAGTGGAGACAAAGCTTCTTTTGAAACAGTTTTTAAGGAGTATTATTCTTCATTGTGTCGTTTTGCCTCAATTTTTGTCAACGACCCCATGACGTCAGAAGAAGTAGTTTCTGATGTTTTTTTTAAGCTTTGGGTTAACAAGAATAAAATAGTGATCAAGAGCGGGGTAAAGACTTATCTCTTCTCAATGGTACGCAATGCAGCTCTTGACCGATTAAATAATAAAGAGAATTATGAAGCAGCTCCGGAGCTGGAGAAACTGCAGATCGTATCGGAGGAAGATGACCGGGAAGAAGCGGACGAAAAACTCAGATTAGCCCAATCCATACTCGAAAAAATGCCGACCCAGATGCGTCAGGTTTTCAGCCTGAATAAACTCGAAGGATTGAAGTATAAAGAAATAGCTGAAGTAATGGGGATATCGGTACGCACCGTACAAAACCACATGGTAGCCTCCGTTAAATTCATAGAGAAAAATAAGATAAACCTGCCGGTTTCCATCTTTTTGCTGGCCCTCTCCCTGCAATAGTGCTATGGATATTTTTTCTAAGTCATATTTAAGATTTTGTTTAAATCAGCAACACTTAACATTAACTTAATCTTAAAGACTGGTAGAAAATGGCTTTTCCCGGGTCTTATGAATGATTATGGAAAATGCACATTTAACAGACAGATTTTACGAGTTAAGCGTCAAAAGGTTATCCTCTGAGATATCAAAGGCCGAGTCAGAGGAACTGAACAACTACCTGAAGGAGGCCAAAACCTTGGAGGCCTATCTCGAGATGGAGAAAAGCTGGAACGAAATAACAGTTCCGGCAAACAATATATTTGATAGCAATAGAGCCTTCTCGCGTCTTGAACAGAGAATAGAAGCCTGGGAAGCTAGGCAAAATCGCTTTAGCTTAACCAGGATAGCCGCTTCTATAGCCCTGCTGATAGGTTTGGGTGTTGGAAGTTGGTTCACCTATAACCAACTGTTCACGGATAAAATGGAGTTGGTACAAACAGCAACCGGGGAAAGAAATACAATACATCTGAGTGATGGCACTCTGGTAGAGCTTAATGTGAATAGCTTTCTTGAATACCCTTCTGATTTTAAGGGTGATGAAAGGTCGGTGATCCTTAAAGGTGAAGCCTATTTTAAAGTAGCCAGGGATAAATCGAAACCCTTTAAGGTTAGCACCAATGACATAACTACTACCGTATTGGGCACCCAATTTAATATCAGATCTTATCCTGAAGATTCCCTGATAGCGGTATCCCTACTGGAAGGCTCGGTCAAAGTTGAAAGCAGATCCGGCACAGCCGTGCTCGAACCATTGGAGCAAGCCACTATTAATATGAAAGAAAATAAGTTTGAGATTGCTCCTTTTGATTCTCTAGCCACAGTAGCTTGGCTTTCCAATACCTTGCTATTCAAGAACACTACAATGAGGAAAATAGCCTTAGAACTAAAGAGAGTTTATGGGCTGGATATAGTTTTTGAAGATTCTGCCCTGGCCAGGCTTACCGTTAGCGGGCGCTTTAAAAACGAAAAGCCCACCTTGATCCTGACAGCTATCACCAGGGCCAATAAACTGGATTACCGGAAGATTGATGAACAAAAGATAGAGATTTACAAACCTGATCGAAATAAACAAGAATAGCCTATGTAACATGCTGCCCTATAAAAAAGAGAAGTGCTGCCACACTTCTCTTAGATGTCATAATTGTTAAATCAAGCCACTTCAGCTAAAAAACGACCAAGGCTGAGGCAACCTTTATTAACTATCAAACAATGCAAAATTATGCAAAAACACTATTTACCTGCTAATTATCCTCTTAGAATACTGCTGATGAGAATATCCCTGGCGACCATCGTATTAACGGCAAGTTTGTCTAGCGTATTCGCCACTTCCCGGCTCGATGCCCAGTCGTTGAGTGATGTGAAAATTCATACAAAAGATCAGTCCTTATTGCTGGTTGATTTTTTCCGCTACGTGGAAGATAACAGCAGCTACCAGTTTATTTATTCTTCAGATGAGATCGATCCCAATAAAAGAGTAGAATTGAGATCGGGTAATTACAATTTGCGATCACTTTTAGAGAAAGTGTCAGTAGAGAACAAACTTCGCTTTGAAAAGATCAAAAATACCATCATCGTTACCCAATCGGAAAATACGGCAAAACCCGATGTTAAAGAAGTTCCTACCCGCTCCATTTATGGAAAAGTAACCGATGAACAGGGGCAATCCTTACCCGGAGCTACGGTTTTGGTAAAGGGAACGGCTATAGGAACTACTACCGATAGCAAGGGTGAGTTTGCTTTAGATGTACCAGATGATGCTAAAACTTTACTGGTGTCCTTTATCGGTTTTATAACACAAGAAGCTTCCATTGAAGGCAAAACGGAGATCAATATCACCTTAAAAGAAGATGCCGCAGCCCTGGATGAGGTAGTAGTGATCGGTTACGGATCTCAGAACAGAGAAAAAGTAACCGGTGCCATTTCCAAGGTATCGAGCAAGGATTTTAAGGACCAGCCGATTAATAGCCTCGACCAGGCTATGGTAGGGCAGATGTCGGGAGTAGATGTAGTTCAGGTTTCAGGCGAACCCGGAGCCAATGCTTCCTTCAGGATCAGAGGACTGAGCTCGATCAGTGCCGGTAATGAACCTTTGGTAGTAGTAGATGGAATGCCGGTGAGCTACCAATCCAGTCTGGCTACCATTAATCCCAATGATATAGAATCCATCGAAGTATTGAAAGATGCTTCGGCCGCCTCTATTTACGGTTCCAGGGGAGCTAATGGAGTGGTTTTGATCACCACTAAAAAAGGAAGACCCGGTAAAACCCGGTACTCTTTCAATTCCTTTTTTGGCTGGCAGGAGGTTTCCAATAAAGTGGATATGATGGATGCCTATGAATATGCCAATTACATGAATGTGGCTTTCAGGAACAACTGGATCAGGGAAAACCCGGGACAGCCAGTGCCCACTAATCCCCTGGATTATGGGGTTCCTGAATACGCAGTACCTTATGTAAACGGAGAACAAGGCTTGACCAATACTGATTGGCAAGACGAAATATACCGCATAGCCCCTATGCAAAACTATGAGATCACTGCTCAGGGAGGTTCAAAAGACATGAATTTCTACATCAGCGCCAATTACCTCAACCAGGAGGGGATCATGTTAGGAACTGATTTTGAACGGGTGAGTTTCAGAACCAATCTTGAGATCAATTTATCCCGTAAACTGAAATTAGGGGTGAACCTGATGCCTTCTTTTTCACAAGCTAACAGGATATCTGACGACAATTATGGCAATGACGGTATTATTATTACTTCTTTGGTGGCTTACCCGTTTTTTCCAGCTTATAACAGTGACGGTACTCCGGCCATCAGTAACCAGATCAACGCGGTAAATGAAGCTGGTTTTGGCGCTCCGGTAGAAAATCCCGTAGCCCTGGCTACTATGATCGACAATACCAGGCAAAACTATCGTCTATTGGGGGGGACCTATCTGGATTATGAGATCATCAAGGGGCTTAATTACAAAGTCTATTTAGGAGGGGACCTTATTTCTCAAAAAGACAATTACTTCCGCCCGGGAGAGCTGGGAGTTTACCGCAATGCTGCACCCACCATACCTGTAGGTGAATATACCAACCAGGTGTCCACCAATTGGATATTGGAAAACACATTGACCTACAATAAAACCATTTTTGAAAACCATAACTTCAACCTTCTTCTAGGTTATACCGCTCAAAAAGAGAATATCGAAACCGGTTTCATCAGTTCAACTGACTTTCCCAGTGATGATGTACAAACTTTGAATGCCGGTGCCGTTACCGATGCCAGCACATATATCAACGAGTGGTCTTTACTCTCGCAATTGGCCCGTTTAACCTATGACTATAAAGGGAAATATCTGTTCAATGCATCTATAAGAAGAGATGGTTCATCCAGGTTTGGAGATAACAATAAATACGGGGTGTTCCCCGCAGTATCGGCCGGTTACATAATCAGTAAAGAAGATTTCTTCCCCAAAAACAAGTATGTATCAACCGTTAAGGTAAGGGCCAGTTGGGGTAAATCTGGTAACTTCTTCATCCCCAATTACGGGGCTGTTTCACTGCTCTCCTTTACCGATTATCCCTTTGGCGGAGAGGTGAATAACGGCTTGAGCAGCAGCACCGCTCCCAATGCCAACCTTTCATGGGAAAAAACTGATATGACCGATATAGGTTTAGACCTTGGCTTACTGGATGATAAGATCAGTCTTATTGCCGATTACTTTTATTCCACTACCGAAGACTTATTGCTCAATGTACCGGTACCGGCCCAGTCGGGCTATACCACTTCCTTGCAAAATATCGGCAAGGTGGAAAATCGCGGTTATGAACTTGGTATCAACACCAACTTCACTTTTGGCAGCTTAAACTGGCAGGGAGGTTTTACCTATACCGCCAGCGATAACAAAGTGCTAGAATTGGGGCCTGATCAGGAACATATCAGAACCTGGTTTTTTTCTACCGAGGTTGGAGGGGAGCTTGGAGCTTACTGGGGTTTCCGCAACCTGGGTGTGTTTATCTCGCAGGAACAGATCGATAATTACGGTAGCGTAGATGGAGCAGAAGTAGGCCGCAGCTACCGCTGGCAGGATACAGACGGTGACGGTGAGATTACCGAAGATGACAAAGTTTACCTCGGTAGCTTTTTTCCCGATTTTTCATTCAACATTTCCAGCCGGTTCAACTATAAAGGTATAGACCTGAGCTTTCTCATCCAGTCAGTGCAGGGCCATGAAATTGTGAACATTACCAAAAACTGGACGGTAGATCAGGGACCCTGGCCCAACCGTATATCTGATCTAAACGATTACTATCGTTCGCCTGATAATCCCGGTACTTATGTTTACCCCGACACCCGCAGAACGGATAATAACTACAGGCGTTCCGACCTGCTGATCGAAGATGGCTCTTTTGTGAGAATCAGGAATATCACCTTGGGATATACCTTGCCTTCCAAATGGATGGAAAGACTTCCCGTAGAAAGATTAAGGTTTTATTTCACCACTAACAACCCTTTTACTTTTACTAACTATTCCGGTCCTAATCCGGAGATCAGTTCGAGAAACGGCAATGCCCTTACTCCTGGTATTGATTATGGTACATATCCTTTAGCCAAAACCTATGCTTTTGGTGTAAACGTAAACTTTTAACCTAACCTGATAAAGCAGAAAAAGATGAAAATTTCCAACTACCTGATAATTGTTCTTAGTGCTGCCCTGATATCATGCAGCGAAGATTTTATCGACATTGCCCCTGAATCCGAACTGAGTGTAGCCAATTTCTTTCAGGATGCCGGTGACGTGGAACAGGCAGTAATAGGGGTATACGATGCCCTTCAGGCCAATGGTCAGTACGGCTATAACTTCCCTTATTTCATGGAGATCAGATCAGATAATTCTACTATTCAGGATCTGGGCCGTGGCAACTTTCGCTACGGGGACTTTGAGACTTTTGAACTGGATGTATCGAACATTGTGGTAGATCAAAGCTGGAAAGCTTGCTATAATGGTATTCAAAGGTGTAATGTAGTACTGAACCGCATCGGTGATATTGACATGAACCAGACCATCAAAGATCAGAGAATAGCCGAAGTGAAATTTATCAGGGCCTTGACCTATTTTAATATGGTAAGGATCTGGGGAGGATTGCCCCTGGTAACGAATGAGGTCAAAGACCCTTTTGAGGCTTTTGGCCGAGGCCGGGCTTCTGTAAATGATATTTACGCTCAGATCATCAACGACCTTACCGATGCTCTGGATGGCGGTTTGCCCGATGTCGATCCCAGCGGGCGGGTCACTGAGGTGGCAGTACGCACCCTTTTAGGCAAAGTATATTTGACCCGCCAGCAATACACTCTGGCAGAATCCATGTTGCAATCGGTGGTCGATAAAGGCAGTCATAGTTTATTGGCCGACATCAACGAAGTATTTGACATTGATAATGCCAATAATGCCGAGTCCATCTTTGAAATACAATTTGTGGAAGATCAAAATGAAGGTAGCAGTTTTGCCAATCTTTTTGCCCCTTCAGGAGCTGATGATTTAATAGGCAATGTAGGATCTACCGTTGGTGATAACATTCCGACCGAAAGTTTGGTGAGTCTCTACGATTCTACTGATGCCAGGCTGGTAGCCTCTATTGGTCAGGTGGTAACGGCCAGTGACGATACCAGCTATTATTCCAGGAAGTTTACCGATGTACCTTCAATCAATTTCAATTCCGACCGCAATTTCATTGTACTGCGTTATGCCGATGTTTTGCTCATGCTGGCCGAGGCCATCAATGAAGGCGGATATGCTGCCGGGGGGGCTCCCTTTGATTACCTGAACCAAGTGAGAACCAGAGCTGGTTTACCAGCTTATGATGCTGCCACCCTTGGTGATCAAACCAGCTTCAGAAATGCGGTACTGGAAGAAAGAAGGTTGGAACTGGCTTTGGAAAACCATCGCTGGTTTGACCTTGTACGAACCGGAACGGCCATCAACACTATGGCCCAACAGGGTTTTACGATAGCCAACCACCAGTTATTGTATCCCATTCCCCAAAATGAGATCAACATCAATCCCACCGGATTAACCCAAAACCCAGGCTACTGATACGCCAAAGAAGCATTTGACTAAGCCCTCCGGGCAGGTTTGCCTGCCCGGAGTCTAATAACCTGTTGCTATGAAAATTCAATTTTTCCGGGGATACCTTTTGTTTGTGCTGGTTGCTATCGTGCTCTTGTTAAGCTTTTGTAATCAGGAGGTTAAGTATGGTGGTGGTAAGAAAAAGATGAAATTTAAATGGATAGCCCATAGAGGGGGAGTGGTAAATGATACCATACCGGAGAACTCAACCAAAGCCATGAAAGAAGCTATTAAAAGAGGCTATACAATGGTGGAGACTGATGTGAGGTTTACCAAAGATAGCATTCCAGTCGTCCATCACGATAAAGATTTTTTGAAACAGTTTGGTGATAGCAGCTTAGTAAGAGATGTTGAGGCCAAAGGCTTAAAAAACATTGTTCACCCTGTATTTGGTAATCATCCATTAACCTTAAAGGAATTTGCCGCTTTAACCGAAGGGAAAATTGGCTTGCTAATCGATGTAAAAGGGAAAGATTATCCCGATTTCTATTATCGGGAAATAGCTGATATACTAAAAGAGTATAAAATCTATACCAAATCCAGGGTGGCCTGGTCCAAAGAATCCCGGGCTTATTTCAGTAATAATAAAGACATAAAGATCAATCTCAACTCTTCAGAGTTCAACCAATTATACGATACCCAAAAAGATAGTATTGATCCTACTATCCACTTTTTTATAGAAGATGCCACCAAGTTGGACAGTCTTACTATTTACAAAGCCCAAAAAGCCGGGTTAGAAGTAACGGCTACCATTAACCAATGGCATTATCGCCATGAAGCTGATCATTTTAAGGCTGCTAAAGCAGATGCCGGGCGTATGAAAAAACTAGGGGTCACCAACTTTCAGTTTGATGCCATTTACGAACCCTATTTCATAAACTAAACTTGAAAAACCTAAGCTACATATTGCTTCCTTTTATGTTGCTGAGCCTTGAGCTTCAGGCTTTAAGTATATGTCCCATATTTTCTTCCAATATGGTGTTGCAGCGCGAAACAGAAATACCTGTATGGGGGTGGGGCAAGCCTGGCAGTGAAATTAGAGTAAGCTTTAAAAACACTATAAAAACAAGCACTTGTAAAGCTGACGGTAGCTGGGAAATTATTCTACCTCCTTTTAAAGCTCAATCAAGCCATCTGCAATTAACCATTAGCTCAGGCAATCAAAAAATTATACTGGATAGTATAAGCATTGGGGATGTATGGCTATGTGCGGGACAGTCCAATATGAATTTTGAATTATACCGTTCCTCGGAGGGAGAGAAAACCATTAATACTCCAGCTCTTTACGACATCAGGCATGTAGAAATAAAAGAGTGGGGTACAGAAAAAGTACAAACACATCTAACAACAGAGCCCTGGTACAAAAACACAACAGCCCACCTAAAAGATTTTTCAGCCGTAGGCTACTACTTTGCCGAGCAAATAGCTCATAAACAAAATATTAGCATAGGTCTCATCAATACCGCCTGGGGTGGCAGTGCCATTGAAAGCTGGATGAGTGAGGAGCTTTTCCCCAAAACCTGGCTCAAAAATTACCGGGATTCCATTCGTACCCTAGAAGATGGTTATTATGAAAAGGCAATCCAAAAATTGGGCTATGTACCCAAGGGTACTAAGCCTTCATTAGATTCCCCTTATTGGGTAGAACAGGAATTACCCGGACGCTGGGAAGATAAAGGTTATGAATTATTGGACGGCATAATTTATTATACCAAAGAGTTTTTTATCGACCCCAAAGCAGAGCTGGCCGACAGCTTGCTTTTAAGCCTGGCTACCATTGACGATGCCGATTCCGTTTGGATAAATGGGCAATTTGTTGGAACTACAAATAAGTGGGACCTGAACCGTAAATACCGCTTTACTAAAAGTATAGTTAAGCCGGGAAGCAACCACATCCACATCAAAATAAAAGACCTAAGAGGGAGCGGGGGAGTTAGGGGCAAAGCCGAAGAGTTGTACCTGGATGGTACAGGAGACCGGATAGAACTTTCTGGTTCCTGGAAATTCCATGTAAGCCAGTTAAAGCTCAGTAGTACCTGGGAACCCAAATACCTGCCCACTATGGCCTACAATGCCATGTTGCACCCTATTTTAAAATTTCCGGTAAAAGGCATTTTGTGGTATCAGGGCGAGCGCAATGCCATTACCACTAAAGGGGCACAACAATACGGGCAGCAATTAAAAGCCATGATACAAGACTGGCGCGCTAAAAAAGCCCAGCCAGAGCTGCCCTTTCTATTCGTGCAATTACCTGGCTATAATGATCCTCGCTCAGAGAGAGCTGATGATTGGTCTACCCTGCGCCAATCCCAATTACAAGCCTTAGAGCTACCCTATGCCGGCTGTGCCATAACCATAGATTTAGGAGAAGAAAAAGACATACACCCCAAGCGCAAAAAAGCAGTAGGGCAAAGGCTCGCCTTAATCGCCCTAAACCAGGTTTATGGCGATACCAGCCAAAACTTTTTAAGTCCACAACTGCAATCATACCAAATTGAAGGAGATGGGCTTTTGCTCCACTTTAAAAATACAGCTGTTGGGCTATACTTAAAGGACAGTACTATACAGGGATTTGAGATTAAAGATGATCAAGGGAGTTGGCATGCTGCCCAGGCAGAAATCACTGCCCCTCAAACGCTAAGATTTAGGATTGAGAGTGTAAAAGAAATAGCCGGTGTACGCTACGCCTGGGGCAATTGGCCTTTGGGATGCAGCCTGTACAATTCGGCAGGTTTACCGGCTATTCCTTTTCAACTAAACCCATTGCCATGAGTGAACTGTTCCAAATATCCCGCAGGAGGTTTTTGAAAAACCTGGGTGTAATAAGCGCTTCAACCGCTTTGCCTTTACCCTGGTTTGCAGAGTTGCCAGAAGGTTCCAAACCAATCCGTTTTGGAGTAGTAACCGACTCTCATTATGCCGATCGTGCCCCTAAGGGTAACCGCTTTTACCGCGATTCTTTGCCTAAACTCCAAGAGTGCATCGAGTTCTTTAACCAGCAGGAACTGGATTTTATCATTCACCTGGGCGATTTTAAAGATGAGGCAGAGACTCCTACGGAAAGCAGTACCCTCAATTTCCTCAAAACCTTTGAACAAGCATTTACCGCTTATAAAGGCGATACTTACCACGTTTTGGGCAACCACGATGTGGACAGTATTACCAAAGAGCAATTCCTGACCAGTGTTAGAAATACCGGCATTGCCAGAGATCGCTCCTACTATTCCTTTGATTACGGTTTCCTGCGTTTTATTGTACTGGATGCCAACTTTAAACAGGATGGTACCGCCTACAAAAAAGGAAACTTTGATTGGAAAGACACTTTTATTCCCCAAGACCAGTTGCTGTGGTTACAGGGTATATTGGAGTCTTCCGAAAAACCATGTGTGGTATTTGTACACCAAATGCTGGACGATATGGACAGTCCGGATCATGCGGTAAAGAATGCTGCCCAAGTACGCCAGTTATTGGCAAATTCTAAAAAAGCGATAGCCGTTTTCCAGGGGCACAGGCATCGGGAAACCTATCACCTCATTGACCACATACACTTCTATACCTTCAATGCTATGGTAGACTTTGAAGGGATGGAAAATAATAGCTTTTCTATTGTAACTGTAGAACCTACACGAGAAATCAAAATAGAAGGCTATTACCGATCCTCAAATCAAATTTTTAAAAACCGCTGAATCTTAATCAAAACAAAAATTGAAACAACAAAATCATTTAAACATGAAACATGTATATAAAAACAAATACTATTGTTTAGTATTGTTTTTAGTGACCCAGGTTTGGAGCCCTGTTTATGCCCAATGCACTCAAGCTGCTGGTTATGCAGATGCTACCAATGGTGTTATTAACTCAAGCTTTAGAACTTGTTGCCAAACCTTATTGGATCAGACTCCGGCTGATATAGCTAGTTATACAGCTCAACAAAAAAAGGATTGGTGGGCAGCCCGTTTAGCCTGCGCTACTAAAATTTATCAAAACCCATATGATTTTCCTAACTATTTAATGATAGTGGCTCACCGGGGCTATTTCCGCGATGTGCCGGAAAATAGTTTGAAGTCCGTACAGCTTGCCATAGAACTTGGGGTACCAATGGTGGAGCTGGACGTTTGGAAAACCAAAGATGGAGTAATGGTATGTGGCCATGATAAGAACATAGGAGGTTCATTACGAACCCGTGTGCCAAACAGGTTAAAAAGCTCTCAAGAGTATAAGGATTACGGATCCATACTAATAAAAAAACTCACCCTATGCGAATTACGTCCAGACTTGTGTAATTCTGATGATTATGTAGGTGTGGGTGATTACCAAAAAGAAAGCACTAAATCTTCAAATGATCCCAATAAAAGTGATGCCTCCCTTGTGAGCTTTAGCTGTGATTGTGACCCTTATCTTGCAGGGGATTGTACTGGTAATTGTGAGCCTTCTCATGGGGGGATGCCCGAAGGCAACATTCAGACTCCCATAGCGACTTTACAAGAAGCTTTTGCAGCATGTAAAGGAAAAGTATTGATTAACCTTGATAAGATAGATGATTATTGGTTTAAACTAGACGATACTAAAAATTGCCCTACTGGTAGATGGCAGGATTGCTGCCCGGCTGACGATGGCCCTTATGGTTATATCTATGAAGAAGCGTTGAAGGCTGGAGTAATAGTGGAAGATGATCCTGCTACCACAAATATTGATGAAAGCTTTAGTCAGGTTGTTGTTAAAGGTAAACCTTCAAAAGCACCTACTGCTGCTTCACTTAAAACTATTTTTGGTAACAAGGGAGTACCTCATATATACGTAGATTGGAATTTGATGATGTACACCCCTACTTTTTTTGCAGAGACTCCGGTTTCCAATAACATACTGGCTGCTTGGGTCAATGAACCTGATTTTTATTGTACAGGCTTTGAACTTCAGGCGCAAACCTCCTTGGATCCCTTGTTTCAATACATTCCTTACGTAAAGAATACCCTTAAAAAACACTACATCGGTTTTGCCTCTTACCCGGAGTTTTGCCACCACTTTTATAAAGACCCCCGCACCAATTTCGATACCAGTTGGGATTGGTATCTGGATGGCGGTATGAACGAAAGTCCAACGGATAATATAACCGATAATTCAAGGCGTTGCACCCTCTTTATTACTGATAGACTGGAAGTACTGGTCAATTTAGTAAAGCAGGTAGGCCTTAGCAGTACCGCCCAATAACAAACCACTAATAACTATAAAAAAATATAAATGCATACTAAAAATATAGCCAAGCTTAGCTTGTGGGTAGTAATCATAAACCTATGGTTTCCGTTAAGCTCTAAAGCACAGGATTTACTACGCCCCGTGGCTCATTATCCTTTGGATGTACAACTCAACTACAGCTTAACAAGGTATGAACTTCGTACATGGGATGCTTCAGGAAATGCCTACCATGCCAATACCGTAAATCTTGAAAATAAAGGGCAGGTAATAACTACCCCTAACGATCATATTAATGATGGAAGGTTTTGGTACAACTGGTTTCCGGAGAACGCAGAAGCATCAAGCAAGTTTGATAAAAGTAAAAGAGCCTTCGTTTATGAGGGATTCACTTGCATAAAAAATGATAATGCAAATGATGATCCCTATATCAATATCCCAGATTTTTCCAATCACAACCTAATGGATTACCAAAATGATTTTAAAGGATTTACCATATCCTTTTGGTTGTATTGGGATGCCACTAATTCGTCAAAGAATATGCCTATCATAGCCAGTCAGGATTTTGGTGTTAATGTAGTAAATGGAGAAGTCTACCTTCATTATGCCGATCCTAACACTAACGCCCATTTATCGGTTAAAAGTGGAGAAAAGATTTATTATGGGGAAGGATGGTATTTTATTGCTGCAGCCATTGATAAAAATGTGCTTAGCAATAAAACCGTCAAGTTTTATTATGATAGGTATCCCTCAGTTTCTAGTAAATCCATTGATTCCATTACTGTAACCAATGCATTTCAGACAGCTGTAGATCCTGCTGCTTCTGGAAAGGGGAAAATTATGGGACAGTTTCAACAGCATGGGTTTGATTATGGTGATCCTTTTGTAGGAAGTTTGAGCAACCTTCGAATTTACGATCAAAAACTTTCAGCAGATGCCTTGGAAGTTTTGGTTGAGAATGACCTTAGTGCCCCTAATACCTTAACCAAAGCCCATCGCTTGCGCAGGCCTTATGCCCATTACAGTTTTGATGGAAGCAATGCAGCCGAATACCAAAAAAATGAGGTAGGGGATTTTGGCCCACGCCATATCTCAAGCTCTACTGGTACCATTAGTAGTGTGGCCAATCGTTTTTCCAAGAGCAGAAAAGCCATAAAATTGGCAGCCGGAGCTCAAATGAACTTCCCAGCTTTTTTTGGGGATAATTACCTGAGCAATTTCAATCCCTACGATATAGAAAACCCTAAAGGCTTCACCTTTTCCTTTTGGATTAAAATAGATGAGAACCTTACCAGCTCTACCCAAACAGTTAGTGAACCATTTGATAAGGCCAATGATGCTATTAACCAATTGTTTGTGGGGGAAAGTGCTAACGGTGACCCTCTGTTTGGCCTGGAATTGATCAATGACCGTATAGGTTTATACCGCTATACTGAAATTAATGGAGTAAAGCACAAGTGGTATCTCTGGATGTATGACCCCATGTCTTTCAGAAACCGTGGCCAGGGCTGGTATCATATTGTTTGGTCTTATGCTTCCATGCGCTCTATGATGTATATGTGGGAACCCAATACCGATGTAAGCGATTGCCAATGTGGAACGGGCAATAGTACTTGTGTGTGTAGAGCTTTGAATTTTGAGCTACAGGATTTAAGTGACGTAACCAATTGGAAAATAGCGGCAGGCAAAGACCTGATATTGGACGATGTAAAAATTTACAATTACCCTATTAGCGAAGATGAGGCTAAAGCTCTGCATACCTATGATCAGAGTGAGGAAAACTACGAAGCAGTAGTGGCTGATCATGATGAAATAGATGTTTTCATTTTGCTGGGACAATCTAATATGGCAGGCCGTTGCGAAAGCGCCTGGTTAACGGATGTGAAATCTTGCCCTATAGTAGGGGAAGAGCCTTTAGACGATGTTTATCTATTGGATCATGATGCCAACTTTGTAAATATGAGTCCAGCATTGGCTCGTTATTCCAATATAGGTAAGCAATATGGTGGTAATGGAGCGCCTGATTATTTTTTGGGTCCCAATGTGGGTTATTCTTTTGCCAAGCGCCTACAAGAGCTGGGTAAAGATGAAGGCAAGTTTCAGAAGATCGGTTTAATCGTAAATCCAAGGGGTGGTATTTATACCAGAGACTGGAAAAAGCATTCTACCTACACTAATTATACAGATAACCCTTATCATCTCAGTAGTAAGAATGCTTACCAGGAAGTGGTAAGAAGGTTTAACGACATGAAAGTCAAATACCCCAAAGCTCGCCTAAGAGGAATACTTTGGCTACAGGGCGAAAGTGAGTGGGATGCTTCTAATAGTACGGTTTGGAAAAGACCACAATATTTTCTGGATACCATGTCGGCTGTGGTAGATAGTATGCGTGTGACTTTTGATCAAGATGACCTGCCTATGCTTTTTGGGGAATGTTCTCAGAGAACTGTAATTGATCAAATGATTACAGATGGGGAGATTGATCCTGACTGGATTCCTGATGGCTGGGACAAAGCTTTCTTTAAAGATCACAACTATACTACCATTAATCAGGAGATCAATAAATTACCTAATCGTAATCCCCAAAACTATGTGGTAAGTTCTGCTGATCTTAAAACTATCAGGGATGGTACTCACTACTTGCCGGAATCCTACAATACTTATGGAATCCGCTTTGCCGAAAAGTTTTACAATAACGTAGAATATACTCACTCCCAACTAGCCATTATAGGCGATTATGGTTGCAATGGAACCGGAGGTTCTACCCAGGAGGTGGCCGATATGATAAAAGGCTGGGATCCCGATTTTATCATTAGCCTGGGAGATGATAATTACAGCAATCAATCGGATTGTGCCAATAACTTAGACACCAATTCAGGTTATTACTTTGCTGACTATTTGCCTTCTCCCTATCCAACCGATGAGTATAAGGCCTTATACCCGGAAGCTACGTTCTACAGTAAAAGTGCTGATGCGCCCATTTACAACCGTTTCTTTTCTACCCCTGGTAATCATGATTATACCCCTTATCAGCAGAACAATGCCAATTTAGAAAAGTGGAAAGCTTTTTTCAGCAACCCCACCCAATTTAGTTTTGCGAAAGATAATGCCAGTGGGAGTGAGAGTTACTATTCTTACAAGCAAGGTAATGTGCACATCTTTGTGATCAATACCAATAAAATTGACGATGCCAATAAAGATGCCAGCCGACCTCATGATTACTTAGGTTACACCAAGGGGAGCACACAATACAAATGGCTCCAAAAAGAACTGGCCGCTTCTAAAAGTCAATACCCAGAAGCTTTTCGGCTGGTGATCATGCATCGTTCACCTTATACTTCCACGCTTAACGTTCCCAGTTTTGAAGCTGAAAAAAAACAAATGAGTATCGCCTTACAAGAATGGGATTTCAAAGCGCTTGGGGCTTCCATAGTATTGGCTGGTGACGACCATTATTATGAGCGTATAGTCAAGTATGGAGACCTCAATTATATTGTAAATGGCTACGGGGGAACCCATCACATCAAAAATGTTGATGAAGAATATTGGGATGATAATGTTGCAGTGCATTATGACAATAACAATGGGGGGTATTACGGAGCCCTAAAAGTGGAGGAAGTAAGTTGTCCTGTAATAGGCAATTATAAAGGAAAAAATAGCCTCTACTTTCAATTTATCCCTGCCAATAGTGCTACCCAAGATGCTTTGGATGAGTTTTATCTCTTTCCAAATGGAGATGTATTGCAAGAACCTGACGCCCCCGTAATGGTTCACAAAAACAATGAGCTATGGATAATACCTGTAGTAGCAACAATCGTGGTTATAGGGATTTATGTTGCTTATAAAATGGGCTACTGCAGAAGGGGTGGTTCTGGCCAATCTAGGAATATGAACCCTGGTATAGATGCCAGTGAAAGTCAGCCGATGATAAATATGAGCACTTTCAGTATAGGAGAATGACAATAAATAAAAAAAATAAAAACATGAAATATCTATTATATCTATTGATGGCCTTTTTTCTGGCCTGTGGTACTTCAGCTTATGCCCAATGTAGTTGTGGCTGCGACCCTGAAGAAGAAGTAGAAGAGGCCGAAGAGGGAGTAGAACTAGAAGACGGTACGGAAGAAGGCCTAGAAGTAAGTGAAGAGTCTTTGGAAGGAGCTATGGAAGAGGGAGCCGAAGAAGCGGCCGAAGAAGTTTCGGAAGAAGTGGCCGGAGAATTAGCTGAAGAAGTAACCATAGAGGTAACGGAAGAAACAGCGGAATTAGGAGCAGAGTTGGGTGAGGAGTTAGCATTAGAGGCTGCTACCTTTGAAGTACCCGGTCTGGGTGAGCTTATGGCATTGATAATGTTAGAGCAGATAGCAACCGATCCCAAGCTGAGGGATGCCCTGGTAGAAGATGTGGAATTGATAGGGGAAGATATAGCCTATGGATTTTTCGGCTTTATGGACGGTATCACTTTTGGCCTTATGCATCCCTTCTGGAAGAAACAAGAAGATCATGAAAAGGAAGCTATATCCCGTACCGAAGCAGCCCATACCAATACACAGGCCAATAATCCTCCACCGCCACCGGATTGGGTAGATATATACTACATACCTTTTGTGCCCAAATTATCTGGTAGTTTAGAGGATTTGAATGAGTCGCGTGATACCCTTTCAGCCTATATCTATCTCAATGAAACAACCGATAGTAGCACCGTAAGGAATTATCTGGACGATAATGGACTAAATGGATTTGTAGGAGACACTTTGCCAGATAGTAAAATATCGGATAATATTATGTATCCGTTCACCTACTTTTATCACCTCAATAGCTTTGGCGACACTATATACTTCCTAAACCGCAAAGTAGCCGAAGTAGATATTAGTCCAGCCAGTAATCCGGATTCTTTGGAAGTGGTTATAAAAGGTCATTGGTTGCATTATGCCAGCGATGGGCTTAAAGAACATCGTTTAGATGTGACCGAGGCTACAGGCCAAGGGGTGCCTACCTATCCTTACAGCACCAATCTACGGATAGTATTATCACAAATGCATAATGGAGAGATACGTGACCTGGCTACTATACCTTACAATTATCAATATTTTGAAAGTACCGCCCAGTATGGTATTAGCATCAAGGATTTTGATCTAAAACCCTACCAACAGCATGATTCTTTGATAATAGAGTTCAGGGCTAACGGCTATGATTATTTTAGTACAGCTTTCGGGCCAACTAAAATATATCCAGATGAGCCAAAAGCCGCGGTTCCAGACCGCAAAGAGTTTACTTTGTTTTATGCGGCTCTTCAGGATTACATACCTGCTGATAATCAAGCTACTCTTAGTGGTAAACAAGCTTCAGATGTAGCTCCATTGGTACAGATAAGAACCAATAACAATTATACATTCAACCAAATTGTAAACGGTAGTGGCAACACATTGTCCCCATCCAATTTAGGGCGGACTAATATGATGTTGACTTTCCCAACCATTTATAAAGAATATGAACGTATAACTATCAAGAATTTAACCCGCGAGAGTACGCTTTACATGGATCAGGGCAAGAGAACGGCAGCAGTAAATGCAGGTACATTTCCGATAGAAGCGCATATTATTAGCAATTATCAAACAGACCCTGAAAAAGTGAATGTTTACTGGTGGGATGAGGTGAATGATGAGATTGCCTTAAACCGTGATTCGGTTGACCTTAGTAAAACAATCGGTAATACTTTGCCCGATACGGTTCGCTACATCTTTGAGAATGTACCTTTTGGTAGGGGAGATGCAGTAGAAATAAGCATATATTTTAAAGATGGTACCTATGTGCGCAATATGGTTTATATCATTAATGGAGGTATAGAAAGAGCTTTTTACAGACTTGATTATGTGGAAATTGTTGGGGAGATATTATACGGTCACCCCATACGGGATCTTTTCCCGGAGCTAACAGGTATGTCTAACACCTGGCTGGTAGAATATGTAAGTGCAAGCGAGGTAGCTATAATGCATGAGGAAAGTAGAAAAGTATTAGGAGTGGATGAAGAAGGGGATATTGCCTTAATCAACTGGAATTCTCAAAATAGCAATGGTATGTGGAAAATTGCTGAGTATGACAATAGTGAGGGCATTTATAAGCCTTGGGCATTTGATAAACATTTTGCTTTAAAAAATGCTGCTACAGGAGCTTATTTTACAGCAGACTTTAGCCTTACCTACGATCCTCTGGAAGCTATGCCCGTTCCTATGGTTTATGCAAAAGAGGCCCCAGCTCTTATCCCAACCGATGTCGATTATCAAATTTACAGCAAGGCGGCTCATCAACTGCTGAGTCTTAAAGACCCTTATGAAGGTTTTTATTTTTCAGATTATTCCCCTTATGACACCAATAGCATTGATACAGCCCAGCTTTGGGATTTGGATTACAACGGTTGCTTAACTTACAGCATTGAAAGTAATTATACCAGGCAAATTATTGGGAATGACGAGGGAAATCCCGGTTGGTATTTGGATACCATTCCATCGGATACCAATTATTTGAATATCGATAATGAAGAATATTTTTATTCAAGTGGTAATAGGTTAGCTCTACATGATGGGGAGCATCACCTAACCAATATGGGCTACTACTTCAAGTTTGTTCCCCTGGGTGATGATCTGGACTTTTTTGCCGATCTGGATACGGCTTATTATCGTTTTACCTCTCACAATGATCCCAATACAGCAAGCCGCACCTATTTAGTTGAAAAACAGTTGAATAATAGCTATGCTTTAATTGATTCGACTAATCGCAAAGCCCTGGCCATTAACTATAACAACGATATAATTTACACTGATTGGGAAAGGGGTAACGATAGCTTATTATGGGATGTTATTGAACTGGATCATAAAGTTATGTTCTACAACAAAGCGGCCAAGCAATATTATGGCTTTAACCAAGAGCTGGACAATAATGATGCTGTACAATGGAGCAAACATAAAGTAGCAGATTGGTATCCCGTTGTAGATACTAACTTATCACACTTTATAGTAAATGAAGCCAATCGTCAGACTCTTGATAACAGTTCATTGATAATTACTACTGACTATTTTGAGACCCCTGCCGGTTTGGATGTCAATACAGATAGCGTAAGGCTTTGGGATTTCCATTACTACGGAGGAATGCAATATGTAGTATCCCCTTATCATAGCGATCGAACATTCAAGGTAGCAGGTGGCTTTACTGCTGTTGCAGAAGATCAGTCAATCGGGCGTTGGTTTTTAGATACAACTGCATGGGGAACTTACCATTTTACCGCTGTGGAAGATAGAGCTCTTGGAATTGATGCCAACCATAGGCTTTATGCAGAAATATCAAGCAACTCTTCCAGTTTAAGGCTGGGCAATGCTCCAAATCCTGATATGACTTATGAGTTTAAGCTTGTACCAGGCACTGATGCTTTGGAAATATTTGAGGATGTAGATACGGCCATGTACAGTTTACAAGCTAACATCGGATATCTAAAAGTGGATAATGGTAACTTGGGTGTAAGTTCCGGCAATGAAGATGAGTGGCTCTTGGAAGGTTTAGGTAACAACCTTTACCGCCTGGTAAGCAAAAACTCCCGCGCCCTACTCAAAGTAGAAGAAGTTCCCATACCTGGCACTTATTATGTAAACCACGCTATAGCCACTTGTGCTTGCGATCAGGCTTTTGGTACAGAGTGGTATTTGTTTAAAGAGAATGACTCCATCCAGCTATATAATCCTGCTACTAGCCGTTATTTATCCATAAGTTCAGGCGGAGCCATACCTACTTTAAGTCAGGTTCCAACTCGTTTTGACTTGCAAAAGCTCCATGATTTGGAATTGATAGTAGATACGGCTAAAACCTATGCTATTGTTAATGAGTGGGATAAAGGCTTAGTGGGAACAAGATCTACCCCTGGCTTACCGTTGACTTCCCTTAATGCTAAACATGCCAATAAAAACCTGATAAGGAATAATGACAATTATCTATGGAAATTGGATTATCAAGGTTGTTTGTCTTACGGCATCCAAAACTTAGATGCTGCTTATCCGGGTCAATACATCCATTCGTCTAATAACTATGTTCAAGCCAATGCTAACGTTGGTGAATTCCATAAAAAATGGTTTGTTGATACATTGGATAGCAGTTCCCGTTTTAGTTTACAGGCACTATCAGATAGCAACTACGCCAAGCTAAACTGGACAAATGGAAATAAAGATATAACGGTAGGGGATTGGATCAGTGATGATTTCCACTATCAATTTAGGATCATAGATACGGCAGATTTGCCCCATTCGTTTTATGCTGATTTAGATTCTGCTTTATACACTATAAATCTCGATCAGGAGCAATTGATGCCCTATACCGATATTGGCAACCCTACCAATATTAAGCTAGCGGTAAAAACCCTTGATCCTTTTGCTAATGGGGATACCAAAAAGTGGCTATTGGAAAAAACCAGCGATACCACTTATAGTATAGCCAATACCTTCTATAAATCCGTGCTGGCAGGGCTTGCGCCTCAGGCCGATATAATGGCCTGGGAGAGGAACAACAACCTCTTACAGTGGAAAGTGTTTACTGATGGCGATAAAGTGCAACTGTTTAACCTGGATGCCAACAGCTATATGGAAATCAATGCCAATAATGGAAAAACCATTATGAACAGTACTGCTGGGGCTTCCTTTGAAGTAACACAGATAGAAAGCCTTCAGTTGGATATAGATACCACTAAAACCTACCGCTTGGTAAATGAAGCTTCTGAAAATGTATTGACTGCTGCTCACCCTCCTTATATGGATAATTTAGGTTGGGTAAGTGATGAAACACAGCATTGGCAGTT
>JANQHO010000022.1 GCA_028277105.1 Owenweeksia sp.
TCGAACTAGTTCACCTTTACCCTCTGGTTGCTCAGATGAATTCTGTTTAGTTGTTTACCTTATAAATTTATTGATGCTAATCTAATAGCGCAGTCGAGGACAAGGCAGAAAAACAATATCCCAACAAAGAATAAATGGATAAAGGCTTATCTATTATTTCCTCTCCCGTTTGTGCTTATAAACTTTCGCCACTACAAAAAACAACACCCCCAAACCCAACAGCAAAGCCAAACCCAGCCATAGACCTTGCAAGTTTTTCCACACCGCCAGCATCACGATAGCAATGAGGATAAGCGTAGGCAATTCGTTGTATAGTCGATAGCCAAAGCTGCTGAAGTTGGTGCGGTGAGTGCGCAGTTTTTTCATCTGCCGCATACAGGAAAAATGGTAAACCATCAGGATAAAAACCAGGCTGAGCTTAAGGTGCATCCAGCCCTGGCTGAGCCAGTTGGGGTTAATGATCAGCATGGTGATACCGCCCGTCAGGGTCATGATCATAGCAGGAGTCTGGATAATATTCATCAGGCGGCTTTCCATGATCTCGTATTGCTTCCGCAGGATAGTTGAAGCTTCATCGCCTTTATCCCAGGCTTCGCGGTGATAAACGAATAGCCGTACGATGTAAAAGATCCCGGCAAACCAGGAAACAAAACCAATGAAGTGTAAAGCCTTAAAGAAAAGATAAGTGGTCATAAAAACAGCTTTGCTGACAATTGTCATTTCAAAGACCGGGGCAGCCTTCTACTTTTGGGTAAAATTAAGCTTATGGATTTACAGTTGCTGCAAAAATACGATATACCCGTGCCGCGCTACACCAGCTATCCAACGGTCCCGTTGTGGAAGATAGAGGAAACTAATGCAGGGCATTGGATCGGGGAAGTGAAGCACAGCTTTGAAAAACAGCGCGAAATAAGCCTGTATATTCATTTGCCTTATTGTGAAAACCTTTGTACCTATTGCGGTTGCAATAAGCATATCACCAAAAACCACTTGGTAGAACTACCTTATATCAAAGCTGTATTAAAAGAATGGCAGATGTATTTGCAGCATTTGGACAGCAAACCCATCATCAAAGAGTTGCATCTGGGCGGAGGTACACCAACTTTTTTCAGTCCGGAGAACCTCTCTATTTTAATAGAGGGGCTACTCCAAAAGGCCGAAGTTCCCTACAAAGCTGATCTCAGTTTTGAAGCCCACCCCTTTTCTACTACTTACGATCATTTAAAAGTATTAAAGGAACTGGGATTTAACCGCATCAGCATAGGAGTACAGGATTTTGACGAGATGATCCTCCGCATCATTAACCGTTACCAGACTACGGAACAGGTGAAAATTGTAACCGAACAAGCCCGGGCTTTGGGCTACGAATCGGTTAATTTTGATCTGATCTACGGGCTGCCTAAACAAACCCCCGAACACATCATCAACAATGTAAAGGAAGTAGCGGCCCTTAAGCCCGACCGTATCGCTTTTTATAGCTATGCCCATGTACCGGAAGTGAAGAAAAGCCAGCGAGCCTATTCTGAGAAAGACCTGCCTTTGGGAGCCGATAAACTGCAACTTTACCGCCTGGGTAAAGCGCTGCTGGAAAAAGAGAGTTATTACGACATCGGTATGGATCATTTTGCCCTGAAGAGTGATGCCCTATACCTGGCCGCCCGCAAGAAGAATATGCATCGCAACTTTATGGGCTATACCCCTTACCATTGCGAGTTGAACATTGGTCTGGGAGTATCGGCCATCAGCGATTGCTGGACGGCCTATTCACAGAATGAGAAAACCATTAAAACCTATCTCAATGCCATTAAAGAGGATCGTTTACCCGTTTTTAAAAATCACTTTTTAAGTACTAAGGATCAGAAAATAAGAAAACATATCCTCAACCTGATGTGCCATTTTGAAACAGACTGGCTGGCCGACAAAGAGAATTTTTCCTTTGAACTGCAACACGCCTTTGCAGGCTTGGAAAAAGATGGATTGCTCAAAGTTTTCCCCCACCAGGTAAAAGTAACCGAGCGGGGCAAGAGCTTCATTCGCAATATTAGTCGCGTGCTCGATCAGCGCATGAGTGAAAGCGAGGGAAAAACCACCTTCAGCCAGGCAGTTTAATTCCGTTTGTAGGAATGATCCTGATAAAATTGTTCCTCGAAAGTTTCCCCGGGTTCCTCCGGGTCTTTCAGGATCTTATACACCAGGTAGATCATGATCAGCGGAGAGAGGCTTCCCAGCAACAAGGCGGGCTGAGCCCACTCTACCAACACACATAAGCCAAACAGAGTAACGTAAATAAACGAAATAGTGATCGCTGTTTTCATGATCTAAACAACAGCCAAAAGAGAGTTTTGTTGATCCGTAACCCGGAGTGGCTCAGTGAAGCTGTAAAAAGACCCTGGCTTTGCCACCGGGGTTAATTTTAATTTTGGTACTAACTATTGATGTACCCTCATTTATCATAGCGGCTCATACAAACGCAGCAACAGCAGTTGAGCAAAAGAGTATATTTGTTTCAAATCAAACTTTCTGTACGTGGATCAGGCCTCAACGCTTATTTTAGCAATATCCCTTATTATCATCATGCTAGGTATGGGCTTGTCCCTGGTCTCAGACGACTTCAAAAGGGTTTTTCTTTATCCAAAGGCAGTGATTGTTGGCCTTATTAATCAACTGATCTTGCTGCCATTGATTGCTTTTGGCATAGCTTCCGTATTTACCTTAAGGCCTGAAATAGCCGTTGGCATCATGATACTGGCGGCCTGCCCCGGAGGACCTACCTCCAACCTGATCGCCTATCTGGCAAAAGGGGATACTGCCCTGTCGGTGAGCCTGACGGCTCTGAGTAGTTTCGTTACCCTATTAACCATCCCTTTTATAGTCAACTTTGCACTTATGCATTTCCTGGATGCTGGCCAGGTAATACAGTTAAACATACCCGCCACCATTTTGCAAATTGTGGTCATAGTGATCATTCCCGTGGCAATAGGCATGCTTATCAGGCGCTACCGGGAAGCTTTCGCCCAGCGCATGGCCATGCCGGTACGTGTAGCATCAGGGGTGGTTCTGGCACTGGTGATTGTGGGTTTGATCATCAAGGAAAAAGAAAACGTGCCCAGTTACATGCAGCAGGCAGGTTTGGTAACCTTTTTGCTCAACGTAGGAACGATGGGAATAGGCTATTTGACAGCCAGACTCTTTAATATCAATATGAAAATGGCTCGCTCGATCTCTATTGAATCAGGTATACAGAATGGTACGCTAGCTATTACTATCGCTGTGGCCCTCCTGGGAAACTCTGAGTTTGCCATTGCCGCTGCCATCTATAGCCTCATTATGTTTGCCAGCGGGGCCTTTGTTATTTGGCTGGGCAATAAGCAGTCAAAGGTTTGACAGGCAATTGAGAACTTGGCAAACACACATTTATAGCCCAATTTCTACTGTAGCGAACTTAGTTGGGTGATCAATATTTTCTATAATTTTAAAGCCCATTAAATCTATAATCAGTGGGAAAAATAAGTCGCAAGGACTTCTTAAAGCAGTTGGGCCTGATCAGTGCTTCTCTAACCTTTTTCAAAGGAAGCTGGTTATGGTCACAGGCCAATAAACTCTTAACATCAGAAAGCGTTAAACTCCCGAAACCACAGCCCGGAGAAGATATATTTGCTTATATGCAGCGCCTGAAAGGGCGTAGGGATATTACTTTTTACCGTCAGATTATAGGAGCCGGCAATGAATTTAAAGAAGGAGATGCCACCCTGGGAGTTGCTGCCAGCAATAATGAATCACGTAGCTATGCACGAACGCTCCTGTCCAATACCACTATTGGTGACCTGGAGAGTTACACCTTGTTTGAAGACGATATCTATAATCTCATCAAAAAAACAACAGATAGAGAAGTAAATGATCACTTGAAAAGCTGGACTGTAGGCAGGCTGAAAAATTTTGTATTAAGCAAAACAGAAGACAATATCAAAAGCATAATGCCCGGACTGAGCAGTGATGTGATTGCCTGCCTGGTAAAGCTGATGAACAATGAAGAACTGATCAGCGTGGGGCAAAAAGTGTTCAATCCCTTGCCCAACAGCAAAATTGGCAGCAAGGGCTACCTGAGCGCCCGGGTACAACCCAATTCTCCTACCGATAACATAGACGATATAAGCTGGCAGGTTTTTGACGCCTGGTCTTATGCTGTAGGCGACCTGGTGCTGGGTACCAATCCCGTTTCCAGTGAACCTGAATCGGTAGCCCGGATAGAACAAGCCCTGTACGACATTATTACCACTTTTGGTTTGGAAGATACCATTCCCAATTGCGTGCTTTCCCACATCGATATTCAGGCCCAGGTTGAAGAATTCCAGCCTGGTACCACCGGCATCTGGTTCCAGAGCCTAGCCGGTACAGTGGAGGCAAATAAGACCTTTGATGTGAGCATCGAAAAGATGTTTAGCCATGTTGCTAAGCGTCAGGGACGCTACGGTTTATACGCAGAAACAGGGCAGGGAGCCGATTTTACCAACGGCCATGGCGAGGGCTTTGATATGATGGTACATGAGTCGCGCAAATACGGTTTTTTACGGGCACTGAAGCAGGAACTCGCTAAAGGAAAAGCAGCCGATGAGGTACCCTGGGTACATGTGAATGATGTAGCCGGCTTTATTGGCCCTGAAGTGTTTAAATCCAAAGAGCAGCTGGTGCGTTGCTGCCTGGAGGATACCGTAATGGGTAAACTACACGGATTGCCCATTGGCCTCGACATTTGCTCTACCCTGCACATGGATATTACGCTGGACGATCTCGATTGGTGCATCGAACAGATAATGCCTGCCAACCCAGCTTACCTGATGGCTTTGCCTACCAAGAACGATCCTATGCTCAGTTATTTGACTACCGCTTTTCACAACCACATCAAAATACGCGAGCAGTTCGGCTATAAGGTGAATGATGCCATGTGGGATTTTTTCAAAAAACTGAAAGTGATCGATCGGCAAGGGCAGCCCACCGAACATTTTGGCGATCCCATTTGGGTGTATTATCAATTCCGTCTGGCTAAAGGCGATGAACGCAGCCAGGCCGATATTTACCGCGAAGGGAAGCGAATGGTGCAGGAAGTAAAAGAGCGCGGAGTGCCTATCGCTCAGGGCTATGGTGAAAACATCTGGGATCTGGAGCCCGAGTTAGACGAGGAGATCCATCGCCTGTACGAAGATGCCAAGATCAGCTTATGGACAGAAATGACCGATGCTTTTATACAGTCCATTCCGGCAGCAGTTGCTATAAAAACCCAATCAGCTGATCGCAAAGACTACGTTTACCATCCCGAATCCGGGGAAAAGCTAAACAGCGAAGCCCTTGAAGCCCTCCGGCAGATGAGGCAAAACTGGTCAGGACGGATACCAGATGTGCAAATTGTTATTTCCGATGGGCTTAACGTACGGGCTTTAAGCGATAAAGGGCATCTGGTCCCTTTTTTACAGGCCTTACAAGAAGCCCTGGCCCAAAAAGGATATACCATAGCCGGTGAAAACCTGGTGATCACCCACGGCCGTGTCAGGGCTGGTTACCAATGTGGAGAAGAGCTTTTTGGCAAAGCAGGCAATTCCGAAGCCAAAGGAATTATTCACATTATAGGAGAGCGTCCCGGTTCCGGCCACCACAATTTTTCAGCCTATCTCACTGCTACTTCAGCTAAGAACTGGCACCTCAAAGGTACTGTAGACCACAACATCTCCCGGGTAGTTTCCGGTATTTCAGATACCGCCCTGGAACCGGAAAAAGCCGCTTTGGAAACCGCAGAAATCTTTGATGAGCTGTTTACCAAAGGAGGACAATTGCAAGAGCATTGATACTTCTAAAACAATTGCTAACAAAAAATACAGAACTTGCTTTTGAGTATAGTTTAGTGCTTCGCAGTTATCCCCTAACAGTTTTTAGTCCATAGATTTAGAAAGGCTTAGGTTAGAGTTTAAACCCTGCTTCAATGAGCCCTTCGTCAAGCTCAGGGTAAACTAAAGTTAAAGGGCAACCTCAAATAGAAGTCCAGCCTTTAGGAGATACCGGATCAGGCCTGGTATGAACCTTAAACATTGAACTTTAAACCTTATACCATAACCTTAAACATCCCCGGTGCTTTCTCATCCCTGATGGAATAGCCGTAGCGCTGGTAAAAAGTCCTTACTCCCCGGGCGGCCATCAGACCAATAAAAGCATTTTGCGGAGCCTTTTCCCTCAGAAAAGCCTCTATGCGTTCCATTATCAGGTGACCGATACCCTGGTCCTGATAAGCCGGGTCTACGATAATATCCTGCAGATAGAAATAGATGGCTCCGTCACCAATTACCCGTCCCATGCCAATGATCAGTTTTTCATCGTATACTTTTACCGTAAAGAGATCGCCACTTAAGCCTTTTTCCACGGTTTCATCAGCCAAGGGGTTCCAGGAGGTTGTATTGCGCAATAATTGATACTCCGCTATACTTAGTCTTTGGTGTTCTATTCTTAATTTCATAGGTTTAGTTTAAGAGAAGTTCCATCCGTATATCACATCTTTCATAGGGTGTATCGGGATCGTTGGCTACTTCCACAAAACCCGCCTTATGGTAGAGGTTAAGCGCTGGTGTAAGGCTGGTGTTAGATTCCAGGTAAACACTTTTTTTACCTTCTTTGCGGGCGTAGTCAATGGCGTATAGCAAGAGCTTTTCGCCTATCTTCTTGCCTTTATACATGGGGGCTATGCCCATTTTGGAGAGTTCGTAAACATCTTTATCCTTAAGTATAAGGGCCACCGTGCCTACCACAAAACCATCGCACAAGGCAAAAAAGATCTGCCCGCCCTTATCAATAATATAGGATTGAGGATGATCCAGCATTTCGTAATCGTGAGGCTCCACCTTAAAATACATATGCAGCCATTCGTAGTTGATGCGTCCGAAATCATCGGCATACTTTTCGGAGAAGGGAATAATGCTTAGCTCCCGGGGTGTGGTTTCATATTGGCTATGAGCACTTAGGGTACGGCTGGTAAAGTCGCTGTTATTGTAATGCGATTCAAAGCGTTTGAGGTCGGCAAAAAGATTGGTAAGAGCCGTTAACTGCCGCACCGATTCTGTACCAGCACTCCATATTTTTTTGTAAACCGGTAGCTTTTCTTTGGCTTTAGCGGTGAGGAAAACCCGTCTCTTACGCTGGTCGATTGCATCTCTTTCTGCCAGAAGATAGCCCGCCTTTTCCATTTTATTGATGATGGCAATAGCCGAAGGATGGGCCAGTTGCAGGTAATCCGCCACTTCCATCACGCCTAATTTGCCGTATCTGTCCAGCAACAGGAATACCCCATACCAGTTGGGCTCGATGTCCAGCCCCAGGGATTGATACAGCCGCCTGCCATCCTGCATCAGCTTATCGCTGATACGCTTCAGACGCATAGTAAAACCCAGATAGCCAAGCTCCTGCAAAAAGTCTTTTTGGATAGTTTCCATAGAAGGATGCTTTTAATCTATCCAAAAATACAAAATTTAGGTAGGAGACTACGTAAATAATTTAAAAATCAAATTTACCAGTCACTTCAGAGTGATTTTGCGTTAGCAAAATTGTACCGAAGACTAATATACTATCAATCCTTTCTGTCCCTTTAAGTCTGTTTCGATCGTCATAATCCAAAAAAAAGCATGAAAACAGTAGACGTTAAAACCAGCATTCTTATTTCGCTTCCAGTAAAAAAAGTAGCTGCCTATGCGGCCGATCCTTTGAATGCCCCGAACTGGTACGTCAACATAAAATCCGCTGAATACCTTCTTGGAGAGGAAAAAGTTTTGGAAGTAGGTTCTCAAATTGCTTTTAAAGCGCAATTCCTGGGGCGGCAACTGGCCTATACTTATGAAATAACAGAATATGTACCTCTGCAGAAGCTGGTAATGCGTACCGCTGATGGCCCATTTCCCATGGAAACCACTTATAGTTGGAAGGCCGCTTCAGAAGATCAAACGCATATGCATTTGCGCAATACGGGCCGGCCTTCCGGTTTTTCGGGCATAGTAACTCCGCTGATGGCATGGGCGATGAAAAGAGCCAATGGTAAAGACCTGGAACGGCTTAAGAATATTTTAGAGAAAAAAGCTTAATCAAGAGTACTGATTTCGACTAAAGCTTGTCCTGAGCTTTTCGTCAAGCTCAAGACGAGTTTTATCGAAGGGTAAAGTGGTTTCATTTAGCCTGATAAAACCACCAACTGCAAACCTCAAACAGCCGATAACCAATGTCCAAAACTGATAAATATCAGCTTATTTACTGATGGTTGTCATATTCTGCCCTTTGATCCGCCTCTACCTTTGATTCCGTATTCAAACTAAGGTATGTCTGCCATCTACATTCTCATTTCGGTAAGTTTTATCGTGGCTTTAGGCTTTCTCATCGCTTTTATATGGAGCGTAAAGAACGGCCAGTACGATGACGACTACTCCCCCGGGGTGCGGATGCTGATGGATGATCACAAAACAAAAAGCACTAAACAGAAGTAAGATGCAAAGCGAAACTTTTTACTACGACAACCGCACGGTAAGGAATTTTACTGTAGCCACCGTTATCTGGGGGCTTATTGCATTTCTGGTAGGAGTTACCATTGCCCTGCAAATGGTTTTTCCAGACCTTAATGCCGATCTGCCGTGGCTCACCTTTGGCCGACTGCGGGCCTTGCACACCAACGGAGCCATTTTTGCCTTTGTGGGCAACGCTATTTTTGCCGGAGTCTACTACTCCCTGCAAAGGTTGCTCAAAACCCGCATGGCCAGCGACTTTTTAAGTAAGATCCATTTCTGGGGCTGGCAGCTCATTATTCTTTCGGCTGTCGTCACTCTGCCGCTGGGTATCTCCTCATCCAAAGAATACGCAGAACTGGAATGGCCCATCGACATCCTCATCGCTTTGGTTTGGGTCATCTTCGGGGTCAACATGTTCTGGACTATCCTCAAGAGAAGGGAAAGACACCTTTACGTAGCCATCTGGTTCTACATCGCCACTTTTGTAACCGTAGCCGTTCTTCATATCGTTAACAATATTGAGATTCCCATATCCTTTACTAAATCCTATTCCGTGTTTGCCGGAGTTCAGGACGCCCTGGTACAGTGGTGGTACGGGCACAATGCAGTGGCCTTCTTCCTCACCACTCCGGTATTGGGAATGATGTATTACTTTATTCCCAAAGTAGCCAACCGTCCGGTATATTCCTATCGTCTGTCCATTATCCACTTCTGGGCGCTCATCTTCATCTACATCTGGGCGGGCCCACACCACTTATTGTATACAGCACTACCCGGCTGGGCGCAAAGCCTCGGAACCGTATTTTCTGTCATGCTCATTTTTCCCTCCTGGGGTGGTATGATCAACGGGCTGTTAACCCTGCGTGGGGCCTGGGATAAAGTGCGCGACAGTGCGGTACTCAAATTCTTTGTAGTGGCTGTAACCTGTTACGGTATGGCTACCTTGGAAGGCCCGTTGCTCAGTCTTAAAACCTTCAACGGAATTGCCCACTACACCGACTGGATTCCTGCTCACGTACACATTGGTACCTTGGGTTGGAACGGCTTCCTCATTTTCGGTATGGTGTATTACCTCATGCCCAAGCTATACCAAACCAGCTTATTCTCAGAAAAACTGGCCAACGCCCACTTCTGGATCGGTACTTTGGGAATTATCCTCTGGGCCCTGCCGATGTACGTAAGTGGCTTTACCCAAAGCTTAATGTGGAAGGAATTTAACCCTGACGGTACTTTGGTTTACGGTAACTTTTTAGAAACCGTTACCCAGCTGATACCCATGTACCTACTAAGAGCTACCGGTGGTGGTTTATACGTTGTCGGTATGATATTACTGGTAGTGAACGTAATGCGCACTGTAGCCAGTGGCAAATTTTTGCCCCAGGAAGAAGCCAGCGCCATGCCGCTGAGCCGTACCTTCCTTAAGCCTAAAAACGAACACTGGCACCGCTGGATTGAAAGACGTCCCGTACAAATGTTGTTGTGGAGCACCGTGCTTATCCTTATCGGTGGAGCGATAGAAATTATCCCTACCATGATGGTAAAAAGTAATGTACCCACTATTGAAAGTGTAAAACCCTACACAGCCCTTGAGTTGGAAGGCCGTGACATCTATATCCGCGAAGGCTGCAACGCCTGTCACTCTCAGATGGTAAGACCTTTCCGTTCTGAAACAGCCCGCTATGGGGAATACTCCAAAGCCGGAGAATTTGTATATGACCACCCCTTCTTGTGGGGAAGTAAGCGTACCGGGCCCGACCTGCACCGCGTAGGAGGGAAATACCCACACAGCTGGCACTATAACCATATGTGGGATCCTACTTCTATGTCTCCCGGCTCTTTAATGCCTCGCTATCAATGGCTGTTTGGCAATGCTTTAGATACCTCCTTAACTAAAGAAAAATTACAGACCATGGTTACCCTTGGTGTGCCTTACACTCAGGGATATATTGACAGCGTATATTTCTACATGAATGAGCAGGCAGAAGGTATTGCCGCTGAACTAAGAGAACAAATGGAAGAAGTAGAGGTGAAGAGTAGTGAAGAGATCATAGCCCTGATTGCTTATCTACAGCGTTTGGGTACTGATATTAAAGCCATGGATAATAACGAATTAGCCGAAAATTAAGATATCATGCTCAAGTTTGTAAAACACCATATGGAATCCATTGACGGGATAGAGATCTATCCCCTCATTTCCCTTACTATATTTTTTGTCTTCTTTGCCGGAATGCTGATCTATGTGTTCAAACGCAAAAAGAAAGACTGGGAAAATCTTAGCAATATACCTCTAGAAACCTCAAACCGACTCCACCATGAAGAAGTTTAATGTAACCTTTTTAGTAGCCGGCCTCCTGATCATGATCGGGGCTATGTTTGTAGGCACACTCAACGAGCAAAGTTCTTCAGACTTGCTCAGCGATCCGGTTACCTGGCTGGTCATAGTAGCCGCCTTTTTCCTCCTCATTGCTTTGATTGCTACCTGGAATGCGCTGGACGCTATGAAGTATATGCTGATGAAGAAGGAAGGCAAACTTCCGGTTGAGGAGACTGAGGAAGAGGAAGAAGCCGTAGAAGACAAGCTGTGGCTGCAAAGCATACTGGAAAAACTACAGGATGCCCGTCCTATTGAAGAAGAGGCCGATATTGACCTCGACCATGATTACGATGGTATCCGCGAGTTAGACAACAATCTCCCTCCCTGGTGGGTCTATGGTTTTTATATCACCATTATTTTTGCAGTGGTTTACATCATCAGAACTTTTACCGGTGTTGCCCCCGACCAGTTTGATGAATACCAGTCTCAATTGGTTGAAGCAGAAAAAATCAAGGCTGAATATCTTAAAACTGCTGCTAACCTGGTTGACGAGAGCAATGTAGTAGCGCTTACAGATGAATCGCGTTTGCTGAGCGGTAAGGCTATCTTTGATAAAAACTGTGCGGTATGCCATCAGACAGATGGCGGAGGTGGTGTAGGGCCTAACCTTACCGACATTTACTGGCTACACGGAGGTAGCATTAAAGATGTGTTTACCACAGTGAAATACGGAGTTCCTGCCAAGGGGATGATCCCCTGGAAAGACCAGTTGAACCCCTCACAAATGCAAGAAGTGTCTTCTTACATTCTCACCTTACAGGGAACTACTCCGGCTAATCCTAAAGACCCCCAGGGCGATGCTTATGAGCCTGTACAGGAAGAAGAAACTACTGAAGAAATGACAACGGACAGCACTGCTACCCCGGCCGATACTACGGCTGCAGAGGAAGCGGTGATGACCTCCTTATGAGATTAAAATGGGACAGGGAGCTGCTGCTATTGAAAGGGATGAATCCTTCCGGGATTCGATAGGAACGTTAGACGAGCAGGGTAATCGGAGGTTTCTTTACCCCAAAAAGCCCAAAGGGCGTTATACAAATTATCGTCAATATCTTAGTTATGTACTTCTGGGCCTGTTTTTCACAGGCCCTTTCATCAAAATTGACGGACAGCCTTTTTTGATGATGAATGTGCTGGAACGCAAATTCATCATCTTCGGGCAAATTTTCTGGCCTGAGGATTTCTTTCTCTTCGTATTGGCCATGATCATTGGAGTAATCTTTATTGCAGTATTTACCGTGGCCTACGGACGTTTGTTCTGCGGCTGGGTGTGTCCTCAAACTATTTTTATGGAACACGTTTTCCGCAGAATAGAATACTGGATAGACGGTGACCGGGGGCAGCAGATCAGGCTGCGCAATATGCCCTGGAATGCCGAAAAAATCCGTAAGAGAGTGTTGAAAAACGGCATCTTTTACGGTATTAGTTTTATTATCGCTAACTTTTTTTTAATGTACCTTATCACCTGGGAAGCCTGGTGGGAAATTGTGAGTGACAACCCGGCTAATCACCTTTCGGGATTGACTTCCATTCTGGTATTTTCCGGGGTATTCTTTTTTGTATTTGCCTGGTTCCGCGAACAGGTTTGCCTGATCGTTTGCCCATACGGACGCTTACAAGGGGCTATGCTGGATCGCAATTCTATTGTGATTGCCTACGATTATGTTCGGGGTGAACTGCGCAGCAAATTCCGCAAAAAAGAAGACCGCCAGGCGGTGGGCAAAGGCGATTGTATTGACTGTAACCAGTGCGTAGTGGTATGCCCTACCGGGATCGACATCCGCAACGGTACGCAACTGGAGTGCATCAATTGTACAGCTTGTATGGATGCCTGTGATGAAGTGATGGACAAAACCGGCTTTGAAAGAGGTTTGATCCGCTACGATTCCGAGAACAACATCGCCTCCGGCAAAAAGAAAATATTTACCCCCCGGGTGATTGCTTATACCGGAGTTTTGGTGGTATTGATGTCCGTATTCGTCTACCTGCTCTTCAGCCGCTCCGAGGTAGAAGCTATCGTATTGCGCATGCCCGGGCAGTTGTACCAAAAGGTAGATGAAAATACCTTCTCTAACGTGTACAACTTTAAGCTCATCAACAAAACGGCTGACGATAAAAATTATACCTTTAAGTTACTGAGCCCGGAAGGGCGCCTGGAAACGGCTGGTAATGCCGTGATCCTTACCAAAGGCAGCGATCTTTCGGAAGGGGCTTTGCTCATATACCTGGACAAAGCCCGTATGCAAGGCAATAAAACCCCGATTGAGATAGGGGTATACGAAGGTGACCGCCTGGTAGATAAGGTGGAAACTTCTTTTACAGGACCAATAGGAAAACGATAAAATTATGAATTGGGGAAATGGATTAGCCATTGCTTTAGCCCTTTTTGCAGGGGGCTTAGCCTTTGCGGTGTACAAAGCATCGCAACAAAATTTTGATTTGGTGAGCAAAGATTACTACGCTAAGGAACTGGCTTACCAGGAGACTATTGACCGCAAAGAAAATGCCCTGAGTTTAGGCAAAACCCTTTTGCGTTTAGAAAACGATAATGTGGTGATCGACTTCCCGGAAGCCCTTGAAGGTCAAAAAGCCAGTGCCAGTATTCACATGTATTATGTAACCGATGCCCGCAGGGATTTTGTCATGACCAAAAAAAACTGGACAGTAAAAGACCTCACTTTACCTTACGCCAAATTAGGCAGTGGCCGTTGGACAGCTAAAATAACCATAGATGGAAACAAGGGCTATTACTTTGACCCGGAAATTACCCTCCCTTGATTGGAGTGGCTTTCATATTTGGTTTGGCTTCTTCTGTACACTGCCTGTTAATGTGCGGGCCTTTGCAGGTCCTGGTCATGGGAAATTGGCTGATTTCCGGCCGCTCCTGGGACTTTGTACTTTACCATTTTGGGCGCATTTTCACCTATAGCCTTTTAGGGATACTGGCAGCTGTTTTTGGTATGTCGCTGGGCATATATGAATGGCAAAGTTCCTTTACTATTCTGGCCGGTCTCTTCCTCCTGCTGGGCTATTTTGGTATGCGTATGTTAAAGTGGGATAAAAGATTATATGCTCTTATTGTTCCTTTTATCCAGCGCCTGCACCCGGGCGGGAAAAAGAAAAACGGCAGTTGGTATACGATAAGCGGAGCCCTGAACGGGCTTTTGCCCTGCGGTATGGTATACGCTGCTTTAGTCCCTGCTTTAAGCCTGGAAAACCCTTTTACCGGTGCTTTGTACATGAGTATGTTTGGCCTGGGTACTTTACCCCTTATGTTGGCTTTCAGCTTGCTGGCTAACCGGCTCAATCTGCAGTGGATGCCCCGTCTGCAGAAAATTATTCCCATTACTATTATTCTTATTGCCGGGCTACTAATAGTACGCGGCATGCAACTGGATATCCCCTATCTCTCTCCTCAACTAAAACCAGGAACCGAACAGATAGAAGGTTGCCGGTGAATTTAATTGTGAGTGAAATTCAAACTAACCGAAAAGTGAAGTACTGGCATTACAGTATAGTTTGCATTAGTCAAAAGAAAAAAAGATACCGGGTCTTCGCCTGGCGTGAACTTCAAATTTCACAGGTTTTACTACCC
>JANQHO010000018.1 GCA_028277105.1 Owenweeksia sp.
GAATTATTGAGAGGCTAAAAGTTAATCTTCCCGGCCTTCCTACCCAACGTAAAATCGCCTCCATACTCTCCGCCTATGACGAGCTGATCGCAAACAATACACAGCGCATCCAACTGTTGGAAGACATGGCCGAAGAACTCTACAAAGAATGGTTTGTCCGTCTGCGTTTCCCGGCCACGGCAGACCAACCCGGTTGGAAAGAAAGTACCTTTTACAATACGGATGGTAAAGCAGTATCCCACGGCACCCTGGGTGCTTTACCGGAGGGGTGGGAGATCATAAGGTTAAGAAATTGTATATCGCACTACATTGGTGGTGGCTGGGGAGAAGAACTTCCTGTAAATAAACATATTAACCCAGCCTTTGTACTTAGAGGAACCGATATACCAGATTTCAATAAAGGAAACATCAATTATGAGGTTTTACGTTATCACACTTCCTCTAATCTCTCCTCCAGAACTTGTCAAGCAAATGATATCATTTTCGAAGTTTCAGGGGGAACAGAAGGTCAATCTCTTGGACGCACGTCTTTCGTAAGTAAAACAAGTTTAGATAGGCTAAATCATCCACTCATACCGGCAAGTTTTTGTAAGCTCATTCGAGTTAATGATGAAATAATCAGTCCTTTTTACATTTATACAATGCTTAAAAAGATGTATAAAACAGGAGAACTAAAAGTTTATCAGGTTCAGTCAACCGGTATTAGTAATTATCAATTTGAGGACTTTATCAGTGCAACAAAAGTTGTTGTACCTGCGAAGAGTATTCAAGAAAAATTTGACAAGCTTACACAACCCTTGTTAGAAGAGACACAAATCCTTGGAGCAAAAAACCAGCTCCTCCAAGAAACCCGCGATTTGTTGTTGCCACGGTTGATTAGTGGTAAATTAAGCGTAAATGGCATAAATTTAGATAAGCCCCAACATCCCACGGAGGCAGCAGTAGTACCCATGGAACAATAAACACATACCAATGGTCATAAAAGAGCAACAACATCCTAGCCGGCAGCAATGGTTTAAGGCCATTCAGCAAAAGATTGAACAGGCTCAGCTCCAAACGACCCTTAAGGTCAATCACGATCTGCTACAACTGTATTTTGAAATTGGTTGCTCCATCCTGGAAATGCAAGAGCAGCAGGGTTGGGGAAGCCAGGTCATCGATCAACTGTCCGGGCACATCAAAACCCATTTTCCGGCTGCCACCGGATTTTCCGTGCGCAACCTTAAATACATGACGGCTTTTGCCAAGGCCTATCCTCATTTTCCAATGGTGCAAGTGCCGCTTGCACAAAGTAGCGATGAAAAAGTGCAGGTGTCGCTTGCACAAATACCGTGGTACCACCACATCAGCTTACTCACCAAGGTAAAGCACTTAGAAGAACGGGTATTTTATATCATCGAAACGGCTAAACACCAATGGAGTCGGAACACCATGTTGCTTCAAATCAAGTCTGACTTATTCACCAGGCAGGGGAGTGCCGTTACCAATTTCAAGTCCGTACTGCCTGCTGCTCATTCGGATTTAGCTCAGCAAACCATCAAAGATCCTTACGTATTTGACTTTTTGCAACTGGCTGCTCCTGAAAGCAATCACGAGGTTACTCCAAGTAACCTCATGATTCGTAACTTAACCAACAGCTAACCGATGGACATCAGAAACACACCGCTGCAGCCCGATACCACCTTTCACCTCTTCAACCGGGGAGTGAACGGAGCACCCGTGTTTTTCGAAGCCAAAAACTACGCCTACTTCCTGAAGCAGTACGCCCGCTACGTGCACCCCTTTATCACCACCTTGGCCTACTGCCTGCTTGGCAATCACTTTCACTTCCTTGTCCGCATAAGGCCGGAAGACCAATTGCAACAAGTAATCCGCAGCCACCAGGACCGACCGCTCTACTGGCACGCTAGCAATGTCCTGGCCAGCCTGTTCCAGAGCTATACCCGCGCCATGAACAAGATGTACAAACGCACCGGGCCGCTGTTCGAGTCGCCCTTTAAGCGCATCCCCATGCAAGACGATAGTCACTTCTCCCGCCTGGTCTTTTACATCCACAGCAACCCGCAAAAGCACCGACTGGTAGAAGATTACCGCGACTATCCCTACTCATCGTATCACACGTATTTAGAAGAAAACAAATCCCTACTGATCAACCGGCAGGAGCTGTTCGATTGGTTTGGAGGAAAAGAAGGATATATCGATTTTCACGAACACCAACAAATAACGGCACCAACCCTTCCGGAGGAGTTGTTGCTGGAGTAAGTCAAAAGGTTACTCCTGAGCGCACTCAAGAGGTTACTCAAAGTAACCTCTTGAATAAAGCGCTTCAAGTAATCTCGTGAGTAAAGTAGAAGCGAAAGAAAAAACAAAAAAATGGCCTTCCTACACGAATCACATATCGAAGAAGCAGATATCCAGTTTTTTGAACTGGTACTGGGCTATCAGCACATCAATGCCTGGGAGAAAAAGCTGGTCGGTCGCGATAGTTTAAAAGAAGTCGTACTCAAAGACATATTGCGCAACAAGCTGGTGGACCTTAACCCGCAATTACCTGAACATTGCATTCAACATGCCATAGAAGAACTTACCAAAAGCCGTTTTTCCATGACGCCTACCCTTGCCAATAAAGAAGTGTACGAACTGATCAGAGGAGGCGTGCCCGTAACCTATGACGATGGACAAGGAAAAGAAGTGCACGATTATGTTACCGTTATCGATCTGCAAGCACCCGAACGCAACGATTTTCATGTGGTATCCCAACTCAGCATCGAATACCTGAGAACCGATAACATTACCCGCAGGCCGGATCTATTACTGTACGTCAATGGCTTGCCCCTGGTGATGATCGAGTTGAAGAATGCCACGGAAAAAGTAAAAGTAGGCTATGATAAAAACCTGAAAGACTACCAGCGAGATATTCCCCAACTGTTTTGGTACAACTGCCTTGTGGCCATATCCAACGGCATCCAAACCAAAGTTGGCGCCTTTAATGCCGATTGGGGGCATTTCTTTTCGTGGGTCAAACAAGAAGACACCAGTGCAAATCCCCACCAACAAACCCTGGCAGAAGTAGAAGCCCAGGGCAGATCAAGCGGCAAACGCCTCAGTTTAGAGCTTTTCGGCAAAGGTCTCTGCCATAAAACCGCCATGCTCGATTACTTTGAAAATTTTGTGCTCTACCACAAAAACAAAGCAAAGATCATCGCCAAAAACCATCAGTATTTGGGCGTAAACAACGCCATCCACAGCCTGCAAAACCGCGAAGGCAAAAAGGGCAAACTAGGTGTATTTTGGCATACCCAGGGGTCGGGCAAGTCCTATTCCATGATCTTCTTTTCAAATAAAATTCAGCGCAAGCTTAGCGGCAATT
>JANQHO010000036.1 GCA_028277105.1 Owenweeksia sp.
TCCGCACCACTTCTCATAATCACTATACCCTCAACGAGATGGTGGACCGTAAAGCCAGTATTATGATCACGGTTAATTCCATCATACTATCGGTAGTCATCGGAGGTTTTGTGAATTTTGCCGGCACAGAAATGCCTGAAATATTTATCGCGGCCCGGATTTTATCAGTAGCCAGCTTTTTGTCCATAATTTTTGCTATTATTTCCATTACACCTAATCGCACTCAAGGGCGATTTACCCTGGATGAAATAAGGAATAAAAACGGCAACCTTCTGTATTTTGGCAACTTTCACAAGATGAGTTTTAAAGATTACGAATGGGGGATGCTGCAAAAGCTCAACGACAGCGATTTTCTTTACAGCTCCATGATCAAAGACCTGTTTTTTTTGGGAAAAGCCCTTCAGCGCAAATACAAATTTATTCGTATTTCACTCAGCCTTTTCCTGGCAGGACTGGTAATGTCTTTTCTCATCTCCACCCTTTACCGCTTTTTCATATAAGGTTGAAACATTCTTTTCTCATAACAGGGCTGTTGGTGTTGACCGGCCTTTCCCTTGCTGCTCAAAGTGATGTATCTGCCACCGATTCCGAACTTTGGGTAGGCCATACTTTTAAACTGAAGATCAATAAAAAGATCAGGGCAGAGTTGGAACAGCAAACCAGGATAAATGACAATCTGGGCGGCCTTAAATCGTCTTTTGCCGAGTTTGGATTCCGGTACAAGCTTGCAGATTACCTTAATTTTAAATTGCAGTATCGCTATACGGTGTATGACGAAAGGCGCAACCGCCACCGTTTTTCACTGGATATCAATTTAAAGGAAAAGCTAAAGAAGACCCCGCTTACTTTGAAATACAGATTGAGAATCCAGAATTCTACCGTTAGTTATACCGGGCAGAATATCACTTTTCTGAGAAATCAAATCGGGGTAGAATATAACCTGTCCAAACTGGTGGATCCATTTGCCGAGTATGAAAGCTTTTACCGTCTTAATCTAAAAAATGAATTCAGGGTAAACCGCTATACCCTGGGACTGGAGTGGAAGGTCAATAAGAAGATCGATCTCAAAACATTATACCAGGTAGACCAGGAATTCAATGTAAAATCTCCTGAACGGCAAAATATAGTTGGTGTGATGTTTTCTTACGATCTGTAGCTATAACTATTCCAATTCTTCTGGCAGATACGATTTCAATCTTTAAACCTATATCTAAAATTGCTGCTATCAGCGATATACATGGGCACCCTGATAAAAACACATACAGTTAAAATAATTTTTGCACTGATACTATAACAAAAATTGCTTCTAAGTAGACAATAAGTAGACCTCTGGAAATAGAACCCTCTCAGATAGTATAAATAGGTAAAGAGGAGATTAGTTTTGATCACTGAATATATTTTGATGATTAATTATCAGGATATTAAATTCTAAAGTATCGACTTGTAGAAATACAGATCATATAGCCGATAGCTGATAATAATAAGGTGTTACGAAGCTGAGAAAATATTTAGCCACATATATTTTTTTAATAGGTAGTGTCAGCGTAAGCGCTCAATCACCAGGAGGCGTTTCCGGTAATCTTTCTCTATGGCTTAAGGCCGATGCCGGTACTAATACTACAACCAATGGAGTTGATGTAACCAGTTGGGCTGACCAGGCTGGTTCCAATGATGCTACAGAAACCAATGATCCTCCTTCTTACCTGAGTTCTGCTATTAACTTTAACCCTGTTATAAGTTTTGACGATAGCGATGATGAGCAAATGAGCGGTAACGGTGGGTTTTACAGCATAGCTTATTATATGGTGGTCAACCCTTCTAACAGTATAACCAGCTCTTCAGATGAGGATGTATTGATCGGATTTGATATTCCTGGCTCCATCTCATCCAGTTTTGCAGGTCTTATTTTGGGGTCAGCTACAGCTGCATTCTCCGGGGAAGTAATTACTCATGCTATAGGAGGAACCGGTACCCGCTGGCGGAGAGGGATCTCTCAAAATCAGTTTAGTACTATTGTAAGCGGAGAGACCTATCTCTTTGCAATCAAAGACAACGCAATTTCCAGCGCTACCAACACGGAGATGTTCGTAAATGGCCTGGAACAGGCTGATCTAATTGAGGCAGGAGGGACATTCTTAACTTCTTCAAATGTAAACTATAAGCTGGCCCGCTATGAACACCGAGAAGGAAGTAATCATTTTGACGGACAAATAGCAGAAGTCATTTCCTATTCGGTACGGCCTACCGATGCGGAGCATAATCGCATACAATCTTACCTCGCTCTTAAATACGGGATAACCCTCGATACAACAGGAGGTGGAACTACTGGCGATCTGGTCAGCTCCGGCAGTACTACCATATGGGATGCCTCAGCTAATAGCTCTTATCACAGTGATATAGCCGGCATAGGAAGAGATGATAATTCCGGTCTTAATCAAAAACAATCTGCTTCAGTCAATTCCTCTAGCTTATTAACTGTTGGTTTAGATACCATTGCAGTTTCTAATGCTGCTAACGCCAATACTTTTTCTGCCAATAACAGCTTTATGATTTGGGGGCATAATAATGGAAGTGTTACTTTTTCTTCTACCGGGGCTCCTGCAGGTAAAGAGATCCTGGGCAGGGTATGGAAAGTACAGGAAACCGGAACAGTGGATAGTGTGTTGGTACAAGTACCCGACAATAGCAGCTCAGCTTCGGTAACATTGCCAGATTTTGGAGCAGGCGGTTCCGTCAGTTTACTAGTAGATGCGGACGGAGATTTTACCAGTGGCGCTACAATAATAGCAATGACCCTTAACGGTACCAACTGGGAGGCCAAAGTTGATTTGACCGATGGACAATACTTTTCTTTTATCCAAAATGGAGCAGTATTGAGTGTAACGACCAATGGCAATGAAGACGGCCCGGTGGATATTATTTATACCGTTACCTTACCGGAAGTGAACAACTCCGGCAGTACCTTAACTTTTGATATAGACGATGCCGGTACCGGTTCGGCCACCAGTGGCTCGGATTATACGGCCATTGGCAGTAGCGACCAGATCAGTGTGGCCAACGGCTCTCAAACCGGTACGTATACCGTTTCTGTTGTAGATGATGCTGCTTTTGAGTCTATCGAAACGGTAAGCCTTACGATCAGCAACCCTTCGGATGCTTCCCTTCTGGTGGAAAATGCCACCGCTACGGCCGACATCAAAGACAACGATGGAAAAAGCCCCGGTGGGGTTCTGTCTGGGCTGATCTTCTGGTTAATGGCCAACAAAGGCACCGATAACACAACGGATGGAGGAGCTGTGACCGAATGGACGGATCAATCCGGCAATGGAAATGATGGCTTCGATATTGAAAACAATGACCCTTTATACACTACCGTACTTGGTAATTATAACCCGGCTATTGATTACACTTCCACCTCGGCTGCCGGAGGGATTGGCCTGGCGGACGATGCCAATATTAATAGATCGGCAAGTAGTGCCAAGGCATACTCGATGGTATTCCGAACGGGAAGTGATGTTACCACCCGCCAGGTGCTTTATGAGCAAGGAGGAGGCACAAATGGGATGAACCTATATATTGAGAACGGGGATTTGATCGCCAACCTGTGGCAAAGCAGTGCGGACAGGACAGCAGCATATACCATAAGTACACATACGGACTATATGGTGACGTTTACATATGACGGGGCTAATACCCGTACGGATCTGTACGTGAACGGAACGCTCGAAGACAGCAATACATCTGCCACATCCTCTTTGTCTTCCCATTCGAACGACATCGGCATAGGTGTAATCAATGGCGGCACACAGTTTGACGGGAACAATGACGTAAGCGGAGACAATGGTTTTTCCGGTTACATCATGGAAATGGCGTATTACAATGCTACAGTGCCTGGCACTTCGGAACGGGCAAAGATCGAATCTTATCTCGCTTTAAAATATGGTATTGATCTGAATGCAGACCTTATTGCTTCGGATGGCAGTACAGTTTTTTGGGACGAATCTGCCCATTCAACTTATACTGCTAATGTTACTGCCCTGGGGAGGGATGATGATTCGGGATTAAAACAAAAACAATCCACGGGTTTCGGAGGGATGGTAAGTATCGGGCTGGATACTATAGCCTCTGATAATGCTTCTAACCCTAATAGCTTTGGTACGGACAAAACCTTTTTAGCCTGGGGGAACAATACAGGATCGCTCAGTTTTTCAACCAGCGGTGCCCCTGCTGGCAAAACCATACTGGGCAGGCTATGGAAAGTTCAGGAAACAGGTACGTTAGGAACAGTTGAGGTCCAGGTGCCGGATAACTCCAGTAGTGCTGCTGTTAAGCTACCACAATCAGGCCAGGTATACCTGGCTGTAGATGCGGATGGGGATTTTAGCAGTGGTGCCACTATTATTCCCATGAACTTAAGTAATAATTATTGGGAAGCCGATGTGGACTTTTCCAGCGGGGATTATTTTACTTTCCTGGGAGACGGTGCCGAGCTATCGGCCACTACTCAGGGGGATGAGGATGGCCCGGTAAACATAGTCTATACGATAACCTTACCGTATACCAATAGTACAGGCTCAGCCATTACTTTTGATATAGACGATGCCGGTACCGGGTCGGCCACCAGTGGCTCGGATTATACGGCTATTCCGGCCAATGCCCAGATCAGTGTGGCTAACGGCTCTCAAACCGGTACCTATACGGTATCGGTGATTGATGATGCTGTTTCAGAAGGGGTAGAAACAGTGATGGCTACCATCAGTAATCCTTCTGTGAGTTCTATTGCCATTACTACTGCTTTTGCTACAGCTACTATTACCGATAACGAGCAAAATGATCCGGGAGGAGTTTCAACCGGACTTTCACTATGGTTAAAGGCCGATGCAGGAACTAATACCACTACTAACGGTGCCAATGTTACCAGTTGGGCTGATCAGGCGGGCTCCAACAGCGCAACGGAAAGCAATGATCCGCCTTCCTATATCAGTTCTGCCATTAACTTCAATCCGGCTATAGATTTTGATGATAGTAATGACGAGGAAATGACCGGTTCAGCGGGATTCTATAGCGTGGCGTATTATATGGTGGTCAATCCGGATGATAATCTCAGCAGCTCTTCAACGGAACAGGCTTTGATAGGTTTCGATATCCCTTCTTCTATCTCGTCTGATTTTGCGGGGCTGATTTTAGGTTCGGTCACATCGGCATTTTCCGGTGAAATGATCACACACGCTATCGGAGGCACCGGTACCCGTTGGCGAAGAGGAATATCCGAAACCCAGTTGGGAAGTATAGTCAGTGGAGAAACCTATTTACTGGCCGTTAAAGACAATGCTATAACCAATGCTACCGGTACAGAGATGTCTGTCAATGGCCTGGAACAGGCTGATCTAATTGAAAGTGGCGGTACCTTTTTAACTTCATCTAATGTAGATTATGAACTGGCCAGTTACATATCCACCAATGATTTTTCAACTACCGGTCATTTTGACGGACAGATTGCAGAAGTGATTTCGTATTCTACCAGACCAACCAATGACCAGCACGAACGTATCGAATCCTATCTAGCCCTTAAATACGGTTTAACCATCAGTCATGATTATGTAGCTTCTGACGGCACTACCTATTGGGATACCACCACTAACAGTGGTTATAACAATTCCATTACTGGTATTGGGCAGGATGTGATCAGCGGGCTTAACCAAAAACAGTCCCGATCATCACTATCCGGAACTTTAATAAGCATTGGCTTAGACACTATAGTTGCTGACAATATTTCTAACAATTCAGTTTTTGCTGCAGATAAGAGCTACTTTGTGTTCGGTCATAACGGGGGAGCGGTGAGCTTTACCACCAGTGGAGCACCGGCTGGAGGTCAGATACTGGACCGGAAATGGAAGGTACAGGAAACCGGAACAGTAGGAGACATAAAAATCCAGATACCTGCCAGTACCAGTAGCGCTTCCACTAAACTTCCAGCCGTAAATTCCCTGCAACTGATAGTAGATAATGACGGTGATTTTACCGGGTCTTATACTGTAGTTCCAATGACCCTCAACGGCACTAATTGGGAAGCGAAAGTAAACTTTTCCAGCGGTCAGTACTTTTCTTTTCTGTATAGCGAGGCTTCCCTTTCCGTTACCACCAACGGAAGCGAAAGTGGTCCGGTAAATATTGTTTACACCGTAAGTCTGGCTACTACTAATAATTCAGGCAGTACTGTAACCTTTGATATCGATGACCTCGGAACCGGCACTGCTACCAGTGGATCGGATTATACTGCTATCCCGGCCAGTGCACAGATCAGTGTAGCCAATGGTTTGCAAACCGGTACTTATACTGTTTCCGTTTCAGATGATAGTTTTGACGAGAATGATGAAACCCTTGTTCTAGGTATAAGTAATCCGTCTGTCACTGGAATCGTTCTTGCTGTCAGTTCAGCTACTGCTACTATTACAGATGATGATGTTTCGGCTCCGGGAGGAGTGTCATCTGATCTTGCTTTCTGGCTCAAGGCCAATGCCGGAACATCTACCACTATAAACGGAAACCCGGTGAGTGGATGGGGCGATCAAACCAGTAATTCCAACAGTGCGCTTCGAACCAGTACGTCATCTATGCCTTCCTATTCATCCAATACCGTCAACTTTAATCCCGGTATTGATTTCACCAATGCTACAGGAGGCTTTTATATAGCCAATGATGTAGCCATCAACACGAAAAGCGGAGGCTATACCGCCAAATCCTATGCTATAGCTTTTAAAACGGGCAGTGATGTCAGCACCCGTCAGCTTATCTATGAACAGGGAGGAAATGTTAATGGAATGAATCTTTATATAGATGGAAGTAAGTTATATGCTAATCTTTGGAACAGCAGTACAGAAGATGTTTCGTCTACTTCTGTTTCTGCCAGTACTGCCTATGTGGTCACTTTTGTATTTGACGGGAACAACAACCGCTGGGATCTGTATGTAAACGGATCCCTGGCTACCAGTATTACCAATAGTTCTAACAGCAGTCTAAGTGCCGACAGCGAGGGTATAGGTTTGGGTGTGGTCTATGATGACACTCAGTTTAGTGGCAATGTTGACGTGAGTTCTGGTAATGGGTTTTTGGGAGAGATACTGGAAATGATCTACTACAGTGAGAAAGTATTTACTTCAAGTGAAAGAAATCAGCTGGAGTCCTACCTGGCTATAAAATACGGGCTTACTTTAAGTACCGATTATACAGCTTCTGATGGAAGTACAGTCTTCTGGGATGTATCGGCCAATACAGCTTACAATAATGACATAGCCGGTTTGGCGGGAGATGGTACTTCCATATTGGATCAGAAACAATCTGTCAGCGTTAGTTCTGATGCTTTGGTCACGATAGGCCTGGGAAGCATAGCTGCCGATAATGCTTCCAATGGCAATGCTTTTATAGCGGGTGAAGAGTTTTTAGTTTGGGGAAATAATAACGGCAGTTTGAACGGAGTATCAGGCAACACCAGCCTAGCAGTCCAAAGTGGGGAAGTAGATCAACTGCAACGCATATGGAAGATCGTGGAAACCGGCAATATCGACACCGTTCAGATCGCTTTTCCCAAGGATAGCATTGATGCTTACCTGCCTTATGCCACCTTAGACGGTAATTTGTATTTGCGCGTAGCGGATGATACTGCCTTTACTACAAATGCAGTGGACACCATGCTGAGTATGCTTACCGTTAACGGGCAATCTTATTATGGCACGGTGTATAATTTCAGCGGTACCAAATACTTTACTATCATCCAAAAAGACTTCATTCTGTGGACGGGTACCGAATGGCGGGGAGGCTTGAGTTCTAAAGTGATTCATGCCCCCTCGAGCAATGCCGGAGATGCGAATAAGACCCTTTACGTTTTGAGTGGCGATACCGCAAAGCTCACCGAAGGCGTAGCGATAGCCAGTGTAGAAATAGCCAGTACAGCTGTTTTAAACCTCGATCCTGCCAGTTGCCTTACCCTGAGCAATACCATCACCAATAACGGAAGCCTGCTTTTGGAAGCCGACAGCAGCGGGTATTCTCAATACAAAGGCCCTGCTGTAAGGGCGACTTTCCAGCAGTATATCGATAACGGAGGCTGGCACCTCATCGGTTCTCCTTTTTCCAATTCCACCTGGGACAGTGTAAGCTTTAAAGATGATAATGGTTTTATCAACCACCCTGTAGAAGGTGTGAGTCAGGATACCTGTAATTATTGTAACCTTTGGTATTATGATCCGAGTACCAATAATGGTAGTAATATTGGCTTTGGCAGTACCAATGCCTACGGTACCTGGCGCTCCTCGACAAGCAGTACCGATAATTTTACCCCCACCAAGGGATGGAACCTCTACCTGGACAGTGCCTCCGGCTTTGCTACTGCTCCCTGGACTCTAATGGCTAATGGTACCTTTAATAATGGCAATGTCAACCAAACGGTTAACCAGAACAATGGCGGCTGGAACCTGGTGGCCAATCCCTATCCATCCGTGCTCGACTGGGATGCGGTTGATGATGATCTGTCTGCGGCAGGAATAGCCGGAGGCTACCATATATGGGACCACGAAAACACCAATTATGCCACCTATGCTTCAGGCACGGGAACTTTAGGCGCCACCCGGTATATTGCACCCTTTCAGGGTTTTTACATACAGACATCTACCGCAGGAGGGCAGAATTCCGGCAATGTATACCGTACCTTTAGTTTAACGAATGATGACCGTCCGGACGGTTGCCAGGGAACGGATAACTTCTATAAAACCACGGCTGATGACCGGATAATCATTCGTACTACTCACCAGGCATCCGGTAAAATTGATGAAACAGTGATTCGTTTTGACGATTACGCCATACGTGAGTACGACAGCAGGGAAGATATCAATAAGCTCTTTTCCTATGGTTCTGATATTACCTGTGTTTATTCACGTTTTGATAGAAATACTATTGCCATTGCCAATATGCCCTATCCTTTACAGAAGGATAGCCTTATTATCGGTGTCAGAGCGAGAAATAATAACAAGCTTAGTATTGTTATTACTGATTATCCTTCTGCCTTAGACGTTTACCTGGAAGACCGTATTACCGGTTATTGGTATGAGGCAGGAGAGGAATATAATTTTACTCAGGACAACAGTTTACAAGACCGTTTTTTCCTGCATTTTGGCAGTAGTGTTGATGCTATTATTCCCAATAAGTCACCGTTTTACGCTTATATAAAAAACGGCCAGTTAGTTCTGAAATTAGAGCGATGGGTACGCGAAGCCGAATGGCAATTAAGTGCTGTTTCAGGTGTTATACTCAGACAAGGTGAAGTAAAGTTAGGTGATAGCCGTGATTATTTGATCAATTTAGATGGGATCAGCAGAGGTGTTTACATCCTTGTTTTTTACACCAACGGTCAAAAGTATTCCCAAAAAATCCCCCTTCTTACAAACAAATAGTACTCCGGTTCCAAAATTCAACTCATTTTTGAGTAGACATCCGGTAGACTTCGAAAGGTGGAATCCATTCCCATTACGAGATTCTAAAGCTTGATTTTTTTATTCTTTAATGGATTAAATTATTATTTAAATCATTAATTATCATATTATTATAGGTTTATTGTTGTGGTTTTGGTATTTAAATTGCTGTAACCCTGTGTTAACATTGGGTGAGCTTTAGAGAATTGAGGATAAACCTTTTCATATATATTTTTTTTTTAGCTTGTGCCTGTATTAATGCTCAATCACCGGGAGGAGTTTCTGCCAATCTGGTATTCTGGTACAGGGCCGATGCGGGCACCGGTACCACAACTGATGGAACGCCAATTACCGAATGGGAAGACCAGAGTGGGAATGGGATAGATGCCCGTGATGCCGGAACCGGTCCGGATTATACCGGAATATTTACCAATTTTAATCCGGGTTTAGATTTTTCCGGTACTACCGGAGGTCTGGGAATTCCCGATAATACCAGTATCAATACCAGTACATTCACCGCTAAATCCTATTCCATCGTCTTCAGAACAGGCAGTGATATCACAACCCGGCAGATGATCTTTGAACAAGGCGGGAATAACGGCTTCAATCTTTATGTAGACGGAGGCCAGCTGTATATAAACTTTTTTGTCAGTCAGTCGGATAACTCCGATTTCACCAGCATCAGCGCCAATACCGATTACATATTGAGCTTTGTTTACGATGGAGGAAACGGGCGTTGGGATGCCTATCTCAACGGCAACCTGGCCATGAGTAATCTCAGTGTACCCACTTCACTACCATCCGATGGTCGTAATACGGGAATAGGTCTGGTTCGTAACCGTACTACCTATCACGGCCCTGTCAATGTAAATAACGGTGATGAGTTTTTTGGCCACATTATGGAAATGGCTTATTACAATAGTGTATATACAGCAGCTGAAAGGAACCAGGTAGAATCCTACCTCTCAGCCAAATATGGCATTGAGTTAGATAACCAGGACTATGTTTCTTCAGGTTCCGCCAACACTATATGGAATACCACTCTCAACAGCGGTTACCTCAGTGACGTAACTGCTACAGGGCGCGATGATAATACCATATTGAACCAAAAACAATCGACTTCGGTCAATTCAACCGCTCTTCTTACCATGGGATTGGGAAGTATAGCGACCTCTAATGCGGCCAACACCAGTTCGTTTTCCACAGATAACAGTTACCTGGTTTGGGGGCATAACAACGGAAGCCTGGCATTTTCAGCCAGTGGAGCACCAGCCGGAAAAATGATTTTGGGGAGAAAATGGAAAGTTCAGGAAACAGGTTCCGTAAGCAGTGTTCAACTAAGAGTGCCCGATAACAGCAGTAGTGCTGCCACTAAATTACCCGATGCCGGTACAGTGAGCCTGGTAGTAGATGCAGACGGTGATTTTACTTCCGGTGCCACTATCTATCCCATGACCCTGAACGGAACCGATTGGGAAGTCAACGTTGACTTCACCACTGGTCAGTTCTTTTCGTTCATTGTTGACGGAGCCAAGCTGAGTGTTACTAATAACGGAGATGAAGACGGCCCGGTAGATATTGTTTATACAGTGACTCTGCCGTCTATCAACAATACAGGTAGTGCCATCACTTTTGATATTGATGATGCTGCAACCGGCACGGCAACCAGTGGTGATGATTATACCGCTGTCCCCGGCAGTGCCCAGATCAGCGTAAACAATGGTTCTCAAACAGGAACGTATACCGTTACCGTAATTGACGATGCCGTATTAGAACAATTGGAAACAGTGGTACTGATCATCAGTAATCCTTCCGATGCCAGTATAGCGATAAATAAAGCTGAGGCTAGCGGGAACATAAGCGACAACGAAACAGGTAGCCCGGGAGGTGTTTCCAACAACCTCATATTCTGGCTGGCGGCTGATAAGGGTACCAATACCATGGTAAATGGTGGTAATATTACTTCTTGGAGCGACCTTACTACCAATGGCAATGATGCCTCTAATTCGGGTACAGCCCCCACTTATCTTACTAACAGCGATAATTTCAATCCTGCTATTGATTTTTCATCCGTGAGCGGAGGTCTTACCATGGCTAATGCCGGAGATATAAATGTCAATGCCTCATCAGCCAAAGCCTACACCATTGCCTTCCGTACCGGCAATGATGTAAGTACCCGCCAATTGATCTATGAGGAAGGGGGGGGCACTCATGGGCTTAATCTCTACATAGAAAGCGGAAATCTATTGGCTAACCTTTGGGTCAGCAATGGTGACAATGCCGCCTCTACCTCTATCTCGGCCAACACCGCTTACGTGGTGAGTTTTATTTATAACGGAGCTTCCGGACGTTGGGATGGCTATGTGAATGGCAGTTTAGCAATGAGCGATGCTACCGTACCTGCTTCCCTTCCTGCCCATACAGGTAATATAGGCATAGGATTGATCGTAAACAGTACTCAATACGATGGAAATACAGATGTGTCTTCCGGGGATCCTTTTACCGGACAGATCATGGAAATGGCTTACTACAACAGTTTTATTCCGGGAACCACAGAAAGGGAGCAGTTACAGTCTTATATGGCCTTGAAATATGGCATAAGTTTGAGTCATGATTACATTGCTTCAGATGGAACTACCGTTTACTGGGATATTTCAACCCATACCGGCCACACTGGCAGCATAAGCGGTATAGGTCGTGATCTGAATACCAATCTCGATCAGAAGCAATCCATTTCTTCAGCTTCTGATGCTTTGGTTTCTATCGGCCTGGATACCATAGAGGCAGACAATGCTACCAACTCCAGCGTTTTTCTGGCGGATCATAGCTTTATGCTTTGGGGAAATAACGGAGGCGCCACCAGCTTTTCTTCCAGCGGGGCGCCAACGGGAAAAATGGTATTGGGTCGCAGTTGGAAGATCCAGGAAACGGGTACGGTAGGTTCAGTCCATATCCGGGTTCCGGGTAGTGCCAGCTCAGCTTCTACCAAATTGAATATTGACGGGCCGGTTACATTGTTAGTGGACACGGATAGTGATTTCACCAATGGAGCAACCTGGTATCCTATGACCTTAAACGGTACTGATTGGGTAGCCGATGTGGGTCTCTCCGATGGGGACTATTTTACCTTTATATCCGATGGGGTAAAAATAGCTGTTACTACCCAGGGTGAAGAAGCCGGTCCTGTAAATATTGTTTATACAGTGACCCTGCCGTCTATCAACAATACAGGTAGTGCCATCACCTTTGATTTTGACGATACCAACCTCGGTTCAGCCACCAGCGGTACTGATTATGTTGCCATCCCCGGTAGTGCCCAGATCAGTGTGGCTAATGGTTCTAAAACGGGAACATATACCGTAACCGTATCAGACGATAGCGATCAGGAAATAACCGAAACCGTGATAGTTGCTATCAGTAATCCTTCCGATGCTACCTTGGGTTTGGATGTTGATACGGCTACCGCTTCTATTATTGATGACGAAGTGGTGCTACCCGGGGGGGTCTCCAATAATCTCACCTTTTGGTATAAAGCAGATAAAGGCACTTCCACTACTACAGAGGGTGCTTTTGTAACTACCTGGACCGATCAAACTTCCAATGGGATCAATACCACTACTATAGGAAGTGGAGCTCAATACCGTTCTGTGGTTAGCAATTTCAATCCCGCTTTGGATTTCAGTTCGTCAAACCTCGATGGTTTTGAGGTACCTGACAATGCTTCCATTAATACCAACGGCCCCTATACCGCCAAGTCTTTTACTGTGATATTTAAAACCGGTAGCAATGTTTCCTCCCAACAATTGATCTATGAGCAGGGAAATGCCAACAGGGGCATGAACCTTCACATAGATGGAGCGCAATTGGGGGCTAATATCTTTGACGGTACCGACAATGCCGCCAACACTTCCATTGCAGGCAATACTAATTACCTGGCGAGTTTTGTTTACGATGGGTCTAATACCCGTTTGGATCTTTACGTGAACGGGAATCTGGCAGCCAGCAACCTCAGTGCGCTTTCCAGTATTACCAACCATGGGGGAGACCCAGGCCTGGGTATCATAAACGGAAATACTCAGATAAACAATGCCAATGTCAATACCGAGAACGGTTTTTTAGGCCACATTATGGAGATGGCTTACTTCAATAATATTGCCTATTCAACGACAGAACGAAATCAGGTGGAATCGTACCTGGCTTTAAAATATGGAATTACCCTTACACACGACTATGTAGCTTCTGACGGTAGCACAGTTTATTGGGATGTTTCAGCCAGTACAACTTACAATAACCGCATCAGCGGTATTGGTCAGGATGCTGCTGCCGGGCTTAATCAAAAGCAAGCGCGATCCTCTGTTTCAGGGGCTTTGATTAGTGTGGGGCTGGATAGTATAGCAGTAGATAATAATTCAAATTTCAGTGCTTTTCCTGCTGACCTTAATTTCTTTTTGTGGGGAGATGATAACGGTGGGCTTAGCTTCGTTGCAGGTAACGGTCCGGCCGGAACACTAACTCTGGATCGCATCTGGAAAGTACAGGAAACCGGTACTATTGGAAGTGTTCGCCTGGAAGCTCCCGCCAGTACCAGTAGCGCGACTTTTAAACTCCCGGCTGCCAATTCCCTCTTTTTGCTGGTTGATAGCGACAATGATTTCACCAGTGGAGCCACTGCTTATGCCATGACCCTTAATGGTGATACCTGGGAAATTGATCATGATTTCTCAGATGGTGATTACTTCACTTTTATGGATAGCGAAGCTAACTTCAGTCTTACTACCAATGGAAATGAAGCAGGGCCAATAGACATTGTTTTTACCGTAACTCTCAATACAACCAATGTATCGGGTAGTCCTCTTGTATTTGATTTAACAGATTTGGGTACCGGCACAGCTAGCAGTGGATTGGATTATACGGCTATCCCCTTAGGAGCACAGATAAGCGTTCCCAATGGCTCTCAAACAGGCACCTATACCGTAACAGTATTAGACGATGGTTTTGATGAACCAGTAGAGACAGTCGTACTGGGTATCAGCAATTCTGCCGGACAATTCATTAATATCAATATTTCTTCAGCTACCGCTACCATTGCAGATGATGATATCGAAGCACCCGGTGGAGTGGATGAAAATCTGGTGTTTTGGCTGAGAGCCGATGAGGGAACTTCTACTACCACCAATGGAGCAGTGGTAACAACCTGGGAAGATAAAACGGTTAATTCCAACGATGCTTCCCAAAGCGGAACCGGGCCGCTGTACACTTCAGTAATTTCTAACTTCAATCCAGGCCTCGATTTCTCTAATAGTACTTCGGGAGGCTTTACTATGGCAAATGCTGATGCTATCAATACGGACGGTAATAGTTACACGGCTAAGTCCTATACAATAGTAATAAAAACTGGGAGTGATGTTGCTACACGTCAGTTGGTCTACGAACAGGGGGGAGGTACTAATGGGATGAACCTATATATAGAGTCAGGGAATTTGTGGGCTAACCTTTGGAACAATAGCGTAGATAATGCTTCTTCCACTTCAGTTTTAGCTAATACGGAGTACATAATAACCTTTGTTTTTGATGGTGACAACAGCCGCTGGGATATGTATGTGAACGGAAGCCTGGCTACGAGTAGTACATCAACCCCTTCGAGCCTGTCAACCCATTCAGGTGATATTGGTATAGGGGTTATTGTCAACGACACACAGTTCAACGGAGGTACAGATGTAGGCTCCGGTAATGGGTTTTCAGGTTCCATTATGGAGATGGCTTATTATAATGAAAAAGTTTTAAGTGCTGATGAAAGGATCCGCATTGAGTCATACCTGGCCTTGAAATATGGGGTAACCCTCAGTACGGATTACCTCGCCTCAGATAGCACGGTAGTATGGGATGTCACCGTTAATTCAGGCTACAATAATGATATAACCGGTATTGCGGGGGATGGTACTTCTTTGCTCAATCAAAAGCAATCTAAAACAGTCAATACAGATGGCTTGCTCACGATAGGATTAAAAGCTATAGCTACTGATAATTTATCCAATACCAATGAGTTTCCCGTGGGTAACGAGTTTCTGATCTGGGGCAACGACAGCGGTAGTTTAAGCGGGGTATTGAGCAATTCCAGTTTAACGGCTGAGAGTGGGGTAGTGGATCAGTTGCAGCGTAGTTGGAAGGTAGTAGAGACGGGTGAAGTAGACAGC
>JANQHO010000038.1 GCA_028277105.1 Owenweeksia sp.
GAAGAAAAAATGGTGGCGGTATTCCTCGCAAAAACGCATTTTACCACCTGGCGCTATCAGCCAAGTGGTGTCCCCTTCTTTTAGTTCATTTGCCCAGTGACTGCCTGGGCCATGACCGTGCAGGTAAAAGATCACCTCAAAAATCCCTCGCTGTTTGTCGTAAAAGGAAGGGGTATAATACCGGAATTCCGTATTGCTCACCCTGAATTCAATCGCGTTTCCGGGCTGGAAACAGGTATTGCTTAAATCACCTTTAAAGTATACGCGCTTCAGGGCTTTATTGAGATATTCCGTTTCTGCTACTATTACGGGATAGTAATGGGTGGGGAACATTTTTTTAACACCATTGGCTACCCGTTTCGGTTGTGTAGGCATATTTCATGCATTTTCTTAATTCGTAACGGCCTGTAGGCAAATTAGCGATCACTTCTTATTTAGATTGTTTCTAAATAATTACTTTTGCAATGATATAGAACAAAACTTAATGATGTACTACGCAAGGAGGAATGAAAACAACTTAAAACGGAATAAATGAAGATCAGGCTTCATCAGGCAGATCTCGAGGAAGCTTTTATCGAGCATCATTATCCTGATCACTTCAAAGATAGCGATGTTGCGATTACCGAGCGTACGCACCAGGGGCACTTTTTCTTTGGCGAAGGGGTCTACAGAGAATTGTATTTTGAAGGCATACACATTGGCTATGGGCAGCTACTGCCTGCGCAGAGAACCCAGGTCGCTTTTGAAAGCGATTTTGAAACGGTGGAAATGCACTTTGCGTTGGAGGGTAGGGTTTCTACCCGCTCAGAGGATGGGCGTCTGTTCAACTTCGAACACAATCAGCACAATATCTTGTATGCGAATGGCTTTAAAGGGCTTACGGAGTGGTCTTCTGCTCCTATGAAGGTATTTGAAGTAAACCTGCTGCCTTCCTTTTTTAAAAAGTATCTTCCCGAAGATTCACTTATTTTTCAGCAGTTGCAACGGATGATGGAACAAAAACAGGCAGGTTTTCTGGCTTTGCGGCATTACCCGGTTACCTCAGCCATGACGTTTTTGATCCACGAGATCATGCATTGCAAACGGAAAGGGATCTTCAAAAAGATGTTTGTTGAAGCTAAGGTGATCGAGTTGCTTTTGCTACAGTTGGAACAGATGGATATGAATCACAAACCCTCCCTTCACCATTTAAAGAAACAAGATATCGACAAGATGTATGCGATCAAAGAAATGCTGGAGCAAAACCTTCAGGAAACCTTCAGGCTGACCGACCTGGCGCGTAATGTCGGCACGAATGAGTTTACTCTTAAGAAAGGATTTAAAGCGCTTTTTGGGGCTACGGTGTTTGACTACTGGCATGGGCTGAAAATGGAAAAGGCCCGCAAGCTGCTATTAGAAGGAGGCTTGAGTGTTCGGGAGGTATCAGAGGAAATCGGTTATACCCATGCGCACCACTTTAGCGCGGCCTTTAAAAAGAAGTTTGGTATACTTCCAAGCGTTTTGAGGGGACGGTGATTTTTCTACTTTGAGTGATGGTTTATACCAAATCCTACTAGTTGTATTGAGCAAAGAGCTACATGGTTAAAAAGAATTCCGGTTTAGGCTCTTTTTATTTGTGCATAAAGAGAACCAACAATACCTTTGTCTTTATTTAAAACAAGTCTAAATAAGGATAGCTCACTTAAAGAAATGAAAGCTCACACTTTAAAATTCCTGTCTCTGTCGGTTTTACTGTTGATAAACCTTATTGTTAGCGCTCAGCCAAATATTCTTTTGGACAGGGCGTTTTGGAAACAACAACCTTCCCTGGAAGAGGTTAAATCGAAAATAGCCGAAGGTCATGATCCCGCTGAACTCAACCGTTTTGCTTTTGATGCTCTCAGTTGGGCACTTATTGAAAAAAACCCCATGACTACCCTTAAGTTTTTGCTGGATCAGCCTGGAAATAGCGTAAATAAACTCACGCATGACGGACGCACCTACATTTTTTGGGCCGCTTACAGAGATAACCTGGAGTTTATGAAATACCTAGTTGATAAAGGCGCAGCTACCAACATTATAGACGACCACGGCTATTCCCTGCTCAATTTTGCGGCCGTTACCGGACAAGCCAATCCAAAACTCTACGATTTCATCATCGCAAATGGTGCCCAGGTGAAAGAAGAAAGAAACCATGATGGGGCCCATGCCCTGCTGCTGGTGATGCCTTTTTTAGAGGATGAGGAAATGGTACGCTACTTTGAACAAAAGGGTTTGAACTTGAAAGATACGGATAAGGATGGCTCTAATGCTTATCATTATGCGGCCAAAGGCGGTCATATTGAGATGTTGGAATGGCTCACTAAACAAAAGCTTGAGTCCGATATATCTAATCAGGTGGGTGAAAATGCCATGCACTTTGCCGCTATGGGCACACGAGGCAAGACCAATGGTCTGGATGTATTCCAATATCTTGAAAGTAAAAATGTTGTCCCTACCGCAATAACCAAATCCGGGAATACCCCGCTTACTTACTATGCTACCAAAGACATGGAAGAGGAAGTGGTTAAGTACTTCATCAAAAAAGGTATGAATGTAAATCAGGTTACTAAAAATGGATATAATGCTTTGATCAATGCATCGGTAAAGGGCAGCGAAGAAATAATAACCCTTCTCGCTGAAAATACGACTGACCTGAACCACGCCAACAAAAAAGGCGAAACCGCTTTAGCCATAGCCGTACGCTACAACAGCCCACAAGTGGTAAAGCTTTTACTGAAAAAAGGGGCAGACCCGGAGTGTATCGATACCGAGGGTAACAGCCTGGTGTATTACCTCATTGAATCTTACAGTCCGCGCAAGGTCGCGAATTTTCAAGAAAAATTTGAACTACTTAAAGAAGCGGGGCTGGACTTTAGTACGGCACAGGGCGGAGGCAATAATTTTTACCCCCTCGCTGCCCAACGAAATAGTTTAGACTTACTCAAAATGGCCCGGGAAATGGAACTGGATATAAACGTTAAAAATGAAGAGGGACTTACTCCTTTGCACGTGGCAGCCATGAAGGCAAATAAAGAGGAGATGTTGAAATATCTCATTGCTCAAGGCGCAGATAAGCATATTCTTACTGACTTTGACGAAAGTGTTTACGAGCTAGCCAGCGAAAATGAAATCTTACAGAAAAAACAGATCAACCTCAAATTTTTAGAAGAATAAGATGAAGCGTTTGGCAAAAACCATTCTTCCAATACTAATCGTTTCCGGTGTTTTGTTAATGACCTCTTTTAAAAGGGAAACAGAAGTTATCCGTTATAAGTGTTTGTTACAAATGGTGAATTACACAGGTGAAGGAGCCTATATTATTGTAAGCTTGATAAACCCTGAGGGTCAATATGATGAAACCCTTTATATAATGGGCGATGACCCGGAATGGTACCACGAAATAGACCAGTGGTGGAGCTATTTCGGAAAAAAGAAACGCCAGGTAGATGGCATTACAGGTGCCACACTTAGTGGGGGCGACCGTAAGATGTTTACTTTTAATGTTGATGCCTCCAAGCTTGACAAAGGCTACAAAATCCGTTTTGAAACTTCTGTAGAAGACCAGAAATATTATCCCCGTGAAATAGAGATTCCCTATAATTCGAGTTTACCGACAGATAAAGTGAAGGGCAAAGGTTACATCCGCTATGTACGCCTTCTGGCCCAATAAAGCACGGCAAGGTCTATGATCATTTCCATTTGGCGATACAGTCACTTGGCTCTAGCGTTGATCGCCTCACTATTTTTGGTAATTGCTTCGTTGACCGGGATCGTATTAGCGGTAGATGAAGCCCATTCTTCACTAAAGCCCTTACCTACAGTGCTTGATGCCGGTAACCCGCCACTGGCCAAAACCATTGCCATTTTAAAAGAGAAATACCTGGAAGTGTTGAGCCTTTCAGTAGATGAGAATGACCGCCTTTTGGTTTCGGCCATCACGGAAGAAGGCGACCTTGAAGACTTTTATGCCGATCCTCTTAGCGGGAAAAAACTGGCTGAACCTGAAGAGCAATCTGCTTTTGTAAAGTTCAATCTGAGCCTGCACCGCTCTCTGTTCCTCAAAACTACAGGAAGGGTAATGGTCGGCATCAGCAGTTTTTTACTCTTTCTGATTGCCGTAACCGGACTGATTCTACTGCTCAAAAGGCAGCAAGGATTGAAGCGTCTTTTTAAGAGGATCATCAAAGAAAATTTCTATCAATTTACGCATACCTTTCTGGGCAGACTGTTCTTTATCCCCCTGATTGTCATTGCGCTGAGTGGTGTTTACCTTTCCCTTTTGCGTTTTTCCCTGATCCCTACTCCCGTGGTCGAACACCCGGCATTTGAACCTGTCATATCAGGTCAGGAACTAATGGAAGTGAGTAAAGTACCGCTCTTTGGGCAAACCCGGCTTTCAGAAGTACGCGAACTGCAATTTCCCTTTTCCGATGCACCGGAAGACTATTATTTACTCAGCCTTCACACCAAAGAAATGCGAGTAAGTCAACATACCGGTTTGCCTATTAGTACCGTTGAATATCCCTTATTGAATTTGATAAGCGAATATAGCTTACTGCTACATACTGGCCGGGGTCAATGGATATGGGCAAGCATTCTTTTACTATCCTCTGGCAGCCTTTTGCTTTTTATGTACTCTGGCTTTTGGATGACCGTAAAGAGGCGCTCTTCCAGGATCAGGAATAGCTTTCGTAAAGAAGAATGCCCCTACATTATTTTAATTGGATCCGAAACAGGTACTACCATAGGCTTTGCCCGTATATTTCATCAACAACTGCAAAAGGCAGGTGTAAAATCATTCATGGCTGAATTGAATGATTTTGGGCATTATCCCATGATGGAACAACTTATTTTGTTCACCGCGACTTACGGGCAGGGCGAGGCGCCCACCAATGCCAAAAAGTTCAGCGAATTGATCCGGGACACCCGAATCGAGAAGCCTTTTGGCTATTCCGTTATTGGCTTCGGTTCTTTAGCTTATCCCGACTTTTGCCAATATGCCATTGACGTAGATCACTTACTGGAAAATGCTGAGAATGGTCAGCGTTTGCTGGAACCTTACACCGTGAATAATCGCTCGTGGGAAGCCTTTAAGCAATGGGTAGATCAATGGAGTAAAAGCACAGGCTTAAATATTTCCATGCCAAAAAAAAATGTATTGGCGCCTAAACGCAGGCGAAAATATTTTTTTGAGGTAAGGGATAAAACCGCTTACGGAGATACCTTTTTGCTAAAAATAAAGGCTCCTAAAAGCCAGATTTACCAGTCAGGTGATTTATTGGCCGTATATCCCGAAGACGGCTCTCATGAGCGCCTGTATTCTATTGGACTCGCAGATGATACTAATCATCTGTTGATCAGCGTAAAGCTTCATGAAAAGGGTGTTTGTTCCAATTATTTAAACCTACTGGAGGCAGGCGATCTCATCGATGCACAGGTGATTAAAAACAAACATTTTCATTTTCCAAAAAGAGCCAAACGGGTTATTATGATTAGCACAGGAACGGGTATCGCTCCGTTTTTAGGCATGCTGAACCAAAACAAAGCTAAAATAGATACCCATTTATATTGGGGCAGTAAGACCAAGCGCTCTTTAAGCCTTTACCAAAGATGGATCGAAATGAATCTCGATCGCACTCAACTGAGTATCTTCCATACTGCGTATTCAAGGGAAGATAGTCAAAAAACCTACGTTCAGGATCTCATCCAGAGAGATGCTCTTTTAGTAGCCCAAACCCTGCAAAACAAAGGAGTTATCATGATCTGTGGTTCCATTGCCATGCAAAAGGGTGTTACCGAAGTACTTCAGCATATCTGTATAAAGATCAACAACAAGCCTTTGAGCTATTACCAGAATAAGGGACAGCTTAAAATGGATTGCTATTAAGAATTAATCGATTACAAAAACCGGCTTTTAGCAATTCAAATAAATGCATTACTGAGATGGAAATCACAGACTGTTATCTCGTATAATCTGAGCGGCCACGGCATTCAATGATTCATCCGTTACTTTCTCATTTGCCAACATCTGGTTGAGGGATTCAACTATTTCCGTTTCGCCAATTGCTTGTGCATAAAGGATGCAACTGTTATAGCCTGCAATATCATGATGGTTGACATGCTGAACGGACATGGCAATACCGACATTCAATACCAGTTCAGAATCGGCATAGTTCAATACTTCATTGGCTTCATGTACCAGGCCCTGGGTACCTTCACACCGTTCTTCACCTATTTGTTCATTCAATTTGGCAAACAATTCCTCTAATTTTTTCAGATGACTTTCATTGGCTGCAATATCTGTTGCAATGATCTGTTTTAAATCGGGATTTGTAGCAGCTTGTTTAAGCTTTGGGTATATTTCTGCCTGCTGCTTTGCCGCGTCATAGCGGTCTCTCAGTTGCTCCAGGAACAGTCCTTTCAAGTCTTTTATCTTCTTCATAATGGTTTATTCTTTAGTGTGAATTCAATTGTTCTCATTTGACATAAACATTCGGAAAAGATATGCCCCTTGCAACGGGCAGACAAACGGCAAAAGGAATAAAACCAACGCCAGGCGGAATAAATGGACCAGGGTACTCATTTGATCTGATAACAAGTAGCTTTACGAAAAATATTTGGATATCAAATGATCCATAAACTGGAGTTAGACCATAAAATCCGGGTGTAATCAGTAAGACGCCCTTACAATCAAGAAGTCTCTTTTCACTTTACTGCCTGTTTTACTCAAAGCTTCATCGGAATGATGCACAATAGACTCAATTTGCAGGTGGCTGGTGGCGAAGAGTTTCTGTAAATCCTCTACATCATAAAGAGTAAAACCGTATTGTGTGAAAGGAAGTTGCTTCATAAAATTTTTATGTGCTAAAGCAAGAGATAAGATACCGCCAGGCTTTAAAACACGGCTTATCTCAGCCAAAAACACCTTTGGTTGCTGCCAAAAGTAAATGGTATTAACTGTTAGTATCTTATCAAAACACTGGTTGTCAAAAGGCAGGTTAAGCCCATCGGTTATCATAAATTGCACCATTCCCTGTAATGCCTCATTGTTTTGGGCCGATTCTTTTACCATTAATTCGGAAGTATCAATGCCGGTATAACTCAACTGCGGACAACGTGCAAAGAGCTCAGGTATATGTAAACCACTGCCCATACCAATTTCTAACAGCTTATCACCGCCATTGAAATGAAAGGCCTCTATAGCAGCCCATATCATAGCGCGGTTAGAGGCAAACATTTGATCGGCTAGCTTAATACCCTCTTCTCCATAAGGCTGACGCAGTTGCGCGGCCAAAGTCTTCATTTCTTCTTCTTCATTCATATTTCCTCCTGGGGTTTACCCTCATCATTCTTTCAGGGTGTCTTTTACACTGGCCATCCAAAGGGCCTGTTGAAGGATGTTGGATAGTTCTGCTGCTTCATTTATCGACAAAAACAAGCGTGAAACGTGGTGTTCTACCGGTATACTAAAATGTTTGCGGTCATAGCATTTACAGTTTTGTGCCTTGAGCAGTTCTGCTGTCAGTTTCCGTTCCAGCCTTCTGAGTTGCCATTGGTACAAAATATAGTGGGAAGTACCATAGGCCAACTGCATCCTACCACATTGAAGACAGCGCGTTATCACTCCATTGGCCTCTTCATACAAAGTTTCGTAGTGGCATTCGTCCATTTCGTTATTCATATGCTAAGAAATTAATGTTTCCGTCTTTTCAAAATGCCTTCTGCGAACAGTTTCACCAATAGGGGTAGGCGTTCCGTCTTCATCAATACGTACAAAGGTGATGTTAGTGGTACACACCACCTCTTCCCCTCCGCTGTAGAGGTTGTATTTACGGGCCTCTATCCGCAAAGTAATAGAAGTATTGCCCATAGCTTCAACCGCTCCGTATATCCTAAGGTGCTGCCCGGCTTTTATGGGTTTTTTAAAGATCATTTCGGCCACTTTCAATGTAATCATATTGGGTGTATGGCAATACTCCGTAGCATAAGCAGCTGCAGCTTCATCGATCCACGCCAGTAAAGTACCGCCAAACAGATTGCCATGTACCCCGATATTCTGAGTCATGCATATCTTTTTATTGATCAGCTCCATTACTTCTTCTCTCCTATTATTGTATTGTTTTAGTGCCCCACTCCCGCCTCACAGGGTAACAGTGAGGCGGGATGAGGACTTGAACAGCATTTTAAAGTTTCTAATAAAATGCTATTTGGTTAGTGTTGGCTTTCTCTGATTAATTTAGTTTTTTATTAGTCTTATACTAAGATTTCTTTCTTTTCCAACTAATTGAAGAATGTATATACCCTTAGGAGCGTTGAGAGAAAACCGGTGGATTCCATTATTACTTAAATCGAGTTCCTGTACTGTTGCTCCATTTACATTTAGGATCAAACCTCTACTCACATCGAAACTTGGAGGAAACTCTAAAGAGTATTCCCCCATACCAGGATTGGGATACAGGTTTACCTGAGAAAGCATATGCTCATTTATGCCTACTCCGGGATTTACCAGTACACTGTAATCTAAACTGTCTGAACAGCCATTGTCTTCTAAAACCACTTTTACAGTTTTGAGCCCGATAGAACTGAATCTTACGGTGTGGGGTCCTGCTCCACTGGCAGTAGCAGGTGTTGCATCCGGCCCAAAATCCCATTGTGCGGATGGTGCTGCTGTACTAATGGAAAAAACCACACTATCTGTTATGCTTAAGGTATCCACACTTGCCGTGATGGTGCCTATTGGCAGAGGATCAAAGGTAACTTCAATAGAATCTGTCAGAGTACAACCATTTTTAGTTACCGTAACAGAGTAAATGCCACTTGCGTTAACCGTTAAGGAATCATTGGTACTACTACCCCCGGTCCACTGATAGGTATCTGCACCGGGAAAATCCGCCTTCAGGGTAAGGTTTTGCCCGGCACACAAGCTGGTATCAGGCCCCAGATCTACTTGTCCGGACAAGGGCTGGAAATCTATAATAAGGGTATCATTTGAAAGGTCAGTATCATAGCTATCATGCAGCCAAACTTTTAAAGTAGAAGTTGCCATGGCTCCCGAAGGCAAGGGGTTACTGAAGCTTAAAACCGTATCAGCTCCTGCAGCTAAAGATGTAACAAAATATTTATATACTACTGCGTTTGTATCATATTGATACGCCAACTGCACCGGGAATACACCAAAATCACTGGCATTGGTTACGTGTACTTTAACGGTATCGCCTGCGGGGTTTTGGCAGCTATTAATTGGAGCAACAATACTGTCGAGCCTGAAATCTGTTTTTCCTCCTCGCACCTCTATATCATCAATACCCCACCAAAAGCGGAAAGCAGGGTTCAGATCGTGATAAATAAAGCGCAGTTTAGCGTCACGCTCTCCTGCCAAAGCTGAGATGTCTATTGCTCTGCGATAATCGGAGCTAATGGTATAAGATGCGGTGTACGTAATTGATCCAGAACTTGAGCTATTGAGTCCACCGTTACTCGTGTAAAGGGTTATCCATTGGTTTCCGTCCCATCCCTGAATGGTAGTAAACACTTCTCCCATAAAGTTGGGCAGAAAAGCTTCATTCCATTGCAGGCTGAGTTGGGTAAAATCCGATACATCAAATTCAGGGCTTTCCAGAATGCAGGAATCCTGATCAGTAGAACCGATATACTGACTGTCAAAAGAAGCAAAAGGAGGAGTCAGAGAGAAATTGAGACCGTTACTGGAGTTGGGATTGTCAAAGCGCCAGCTTTCATTGGAGTTACTGCCGGTGACAACCGTCCAGCCATTACCCATGGAAACACTATCGTTTACATTACAAAAATCTTCGTACCAAACCGACTCATAGCCAAAAGCGGTATCATACTGAAAAACCAGGCCATCCGAGCCACAGATCAGTACTTCATTACCTTGAAGTGCAATACCCCTGAAGGCAGACTGGTGGGTAAAACTAACCGCTTGAAAACTGGCACCGGCATCAATTGTTGTTAACAAAGTTCCATTATTGCCAGTAAAATAGCCTACCGTATCATTTTTAAAATTCACACCATTCAGAAACTGTGTTGTCCCGCTGTTGAGGCTGTTCCAGGTGGCTCCCCCGTCAGTCGTTTTACTGATGTTGCCATTCTGCCCGGCAACATAACCGGTTTGAGCATCGGTAAAATGAATGGAAGTCCAGGTAGTATTTCCTGTTACCCCAGCTACCAGCACGCTCCAATTGAGCCCTCCATCGGTAGTCTTCATAATCATGCCTCCTACACCAGCTAAGTAACCGGTGTTTTGATCTACAAAAGTCAGCTCGAACGGGCTATGCGTAAGGGAGGAATCAATGGTATTCCAGGTGTTACCGGCATCAGCAGTGCGGAGAATTCGGAATCCTCCACTACCACCACCAGCCGTATAGCCTACGGAATCATTTAGAAATTCTATATCCAGCAAACCAATGGTAGTACCGGAAACTAGAGGGCTCCAGTTATCACCACGGTTGGTAGTTTTAAACAGTGTACCGCTTGTACCGCAAGCATAGCCGGTACTATCGTTGGTAAACCAGATCCCCCGTACACCATTGGTGGCTCCGGTTGTCTGCTGATCCCAGCCGGTACAGCCTGTATCCTGACGTAAGATTGTTCCTTTATTACCTGCAATGTAGTGTGCGCCATCAGAGGCAATGTGTATGTCCCATAAAGTTTCGGTATTTCCAGAGAGTTGACCTCTGTACTGAGCATGTATGGTTAGTGAGGTTAAAGCTAAAAAAAGTGCGTTGAGTCCTATTTTTCTCATTTTATTTAGACTAATTAAAAATAAACATTGGCACAAAACTATATCTCACTGACTTAATAGAAAAGATTATTTGAATTAATTTAATATTAAATATGTAAGTGTCTGATTTAGTGAACAGAAATATTAAATATTGTATGGATTAATCAACTTGATTAAGTTGAGTAGGCCTGTCAAAAACTCTACGGATCAAACTCTGGAATAGTCTTCATATCCTCGTAGAAAGTTTGAAATCAGGAGGTTTATAGGTGGGATGAGAAATACTGTCAGCGGGATTCTAATTACAAGACCACTCGTTGAGAAACAAGCGTGAAGATAGCCTCATACTATTTAGCCTTGAGTATGCATATTACACCACTTTTTCTGAGATGCTCAGCTCGGCAAGTACCTTGTCAAAGAATTCATCAAAATTATCCGATGTTTTCATATTGAGCTTATTCCTGATCCTGTATCTGCGCTGTTCCACGCTTTTTACTTCTATGTTGAACAGTATAGCTATTTCTTTAGAGCTGAATTTTAAAAAAATGAGAACTAAAATATTGATATCACTCTCTGACAGCTGTTTGTAATGAGTCTTCAGATAGAAGATCAGGGTATGATTCAATTGCCTGGAGCGCTTTAAAAATTCTTTGCGATTGATATCGTTGTGAAATATCTGATACAAAAGCAGATTGAGTTCCTTCATTTTACCCTGTATCTTTTTAACGTCCTCTTCCTGGGATATCTCACTGACTTTTGCTTTAAAATCGCTGAGTATATCATAATTTTCTACAATTTTAGTAGCAAAAGAGGTCAACTCTTTATTGGTATAATTCAGCTTATCTCTGAGATATTGCTTCTGAAGCTCCGAGTTTTTAAGGTTAGCTTCCATTATTTTTTTGTCTGCTTCTATCTTTCTCTTTGCTTTCTGTTTCTGCAAATGAATGATCACTGCTGAAAAAACGAGTCCCAGAATTATTATAATCAATAGAAAAAAGCGTAAATAGCCCGCTTTTTCCATATCTGCATTGAGTTGAGCCAACTGTTTTTCTTTTAATTCAGATTGGTATTCAAATTCAATCCGTTCAAGAGCATTACCATCGTTTTTATTTGCTTCAATTTTACGGATAGAATCTGCTTTTTGATAATAGGTTAAAGCTAACCAGGGCTGGTCCAGTTTTTCGTACAGTCTGGAGATTTGACGGTATGTACAAATTTGTATATCTCTCCTTTGGTCGAAAAAGTCTTTAACCTGATCAAAATAATAGAATACCGAGTCATAATTCCCCTTATGAAAGTGCAGATCCATCAAATTTCCGAGAATATTGGCCTGGTAAATATTATTTTCAAATCCTGCCCCGCATTGCAGGAGGCTTAAAGCTTTCTTATAATAATACAGCCCTTCATCGTAATTCTTGAGCTTTACGTGAACATAGCCAGTATTGGTATACCACCCCGCCTTCCACGTAAAGTAATTTTTATTTTGTGTTAGATCAATAGATTGCTTGTAATAATACAGGGCTGAATCATATATTCCAGTCCGGGTAAAAGCATTTCCAAGGTTGTGGTAGGCCGCTGAAAGGTTGATAGTGTCGTTAATCTGTTCAGCTATTCGGATTGACTTCTTCAACAGATCCACACTTTGCTTAAAACTTAAAATATCCAATTCCCCCATTGCCCGGTAGATATAAGCTATATTCATACTGTCCCTGAGAGCTTCGAATATTGTCCGGGCTTTAAAAAAGTATTGCAGGGTGATATGCTTATTATCCTGATAATACACAAGCCCTTTAGAAGCATACAAATGGGCCATTTTTGTACTGTCTCCCTTTTCTCTGGCAGATTTGAGTTTTTCTTCAATGGAACGAATTGTGCTGTCTCTTGTCATTACTACCGCATCCTCTGAAGTCTTATCATCTATAAGTTGAGTTTGACCGGATGATGTAAAGAACTGCAAAGACAAGCATACTAAAGCAAGTATTTGAATATTAGAAAGATAGTTAAAATTTAGTTTAATTGAATAACGATTTTTTTCAAGGTAAATAGGCATCTTTCACAAGTATAAAACAAAAATTACAGCTATTAAGCTAAGCTACTTCTTTATTTATTGCTATTCAACTACTTACAAAATATGTAGAGGTTATGTAGAGGTGGTTTTTATGATTTTGCTCCACTGGTTTATTAGATTTGAGTGAAGACAAAAAGCTGTTCATTACAAATTAGCCGGTCAACTTCGCTTACCCTTCCTTACTGAACGCGATAGTTTGCAACAGGCTTGAAAACTCTCCTCATTTGTATTATTAATTAATTGCATTACTATGAACTTTAAACTTACAATTATTTTGAGTATGATGCTCTGGATGAGTTCTCATGGGCAAGTCCCGGAACACTTATACTACAAATTCAACGATTCTTCTACTATTTTCAATTATGCCTCCAATCCTCAGGGTTCCCAAAATATACCTGTTCCCAACAATCTTTTTATAGACACCATTGGCTTTCTGAATTCAAACTCTCTTTCAGGTAGTGCCAACCCAGCAGCCGGTGGAGTTAATACCAATTATCAACCTGATTACAGCAAAAGCTTTACTATTTCCTTTTGGTATAAAAACGATATATCAAATCCCAGCCAAAAATGCTATTATCTCTTTGGTGACAGCGTGGCAGGTTTTCACTGTCTGGCCAGCATAGGTGGAGGAGTAGGCTTTGTTTCATTGCATGGACAGGGAGGATTTAGTTCACCTAACCTTACCCTGCTTCCTCAGCCTGCCCTGGGTACTATGATACACATTGTTTATGATGCTACTCCCATGGCTTCAGTGGGTCCTTTTGGCCCTGGACCTTACGGAACGTATACAATATATGCCAATGGTTTTAGTTTACTGGGAACTGTTCCGGTAACTACCCCGCCTCTTAACCAGAGTAGTGGTTTAAGTATTGGCAGTGCACCTGTAAGTCTTAATACTATAAATCCACCTTGCGCTGATATTACAGAAGATATAGCCGGTAATATAGATGAATTCCGCTGGTATAACCGCGCCCTTACTCCCACCGAAATTCTGAACACTCTTTCTGTTGATCTTACGGCTATAGGTAATTGCCCCGGCTATACCAATTTTAGTATCGATAGTATATCGGGAGAAGCTGCCAAAGTTAGCTGGTCTCCCGGTAATGGAAATGACGGTTTTTTTCTCGAATACGGTACGGCAGGCTTCAACAGAGGGTCTGGTACTACCATAACAGGTAATTATCCCGGAAGCCAGCCTCCGGTCTATTTAACCGGCCTTAGTCCTGAAACAGAATACGATATTTACTTCGGTGAAAATTGCAGCTCGGGTACAGATTCTATCCATAATCCCAAACCGCAAACTTTTAAAACCACTCCTTCCTGTCCCACTCCTATTCATATTGAAGTTACGGCTTTAGGGACGGATTCTGCCCGGATCAACTGGGCTCATTATGGTCCTGTACAGGAATACTACATTACCTATGGCACAAGTGGATTTGATACCCTTACCTCTGGAAAGACCGATACGGTAAGTTCCCTTCCGCATGATGTGGGAGGTCTGGCTTCCGGAAGCTTTTATGACTTTTACATAAGCACCAGCTGTGGAGGAACAAATGGTAATAGTATAACTGTAAAAAGGACCATTGCTACTGAATGCTCTATAAAAACAGCCCCCTATTTTGAAGGTTTTGAAGACTCTACCTGGGTACCGGTCAATTTTTCTACTCAGGATGCTATTAACGTTTGCTGGAGCAGAATGGAGGGCGGATACTACAACTGGCAAACATATGACGGAAGTTTAATAAACCGGGGGACCACTTCCGGAAATAACGGGTCTTTAAAATATCTCGGGAGTCCCGGAAACTATATATACGAAGGGCAGACCTCTGAAATATACAGTCCGATGATAGATATTTCAGGTATAACAACACCCTACCTGAGCTTTTATTACCACCGCCACCATGTACAGAATTTCATTGGGGATTTTCCACAACCCGATTTCTGGCTGGAGATCAATGACGGAAACGGCTGGGTAAAAGCACTGGTTCTCGAAAGAGGAGACCAACTCAACCAAAATGACCCTTACAAAAAAGCAGGGGTAGACCTGTCTGTTTTTGGAGATACTATACAGATGCGTTTTGTTAGCAAGGGTATTTATAGAGGGCTTCATTCTGTTATGAGTATCGATGATGTCTCAATAGACGAGGCCCCTGTCTGCCCGGATATATTCAATGTTTCTTCTCACATTTTTGGTGCCGATACTTCCGTTATTTTGGATATTGATTCCTACTCCAACAGTTGGCAATTAAACTGGGGCCCAAGTGGATTCTCCCAGGGGTCTGGTTGTGCTTCAGTGTTATCAGCACCCTTTACAATTGATAGTTGTATAACTGTAAACAATAGCATTGATGTATATATTAAGGAATGCCAGGCCATGAGTTGGAACGGGCCTTTTGAAGTGTGTGGCCTTTATTCTGCACCCTACATTACCAATTTTTCAGATAATGACCCTTTGGCCAAAAAAGCTGAATGCTGGGACATTTATTCTTCGGGCAAAGAATCTTCCGGAGATCTGGTCAGCATTAAAAATGATAATTCCTCCTATTCCGGCATTAATTCACTGCGTTTGTTCAATCAACTTCCTGAAAACAACGATACCCTGATGGCCATAAGCCCTGCTTTTGTAGATCTGCCTTTGGGAAATCGGCAGATACGCTTTATGGGAATTATGGCAGCAGGCAATTCCCAGGGAGTTAACTCTTTGGTCATAGGCACTATAGCTGACCCCCATAATGGCTATACCTTCAGCCCGGTAGACACCATAAACCTTAGCTTACAGTGGAAAGAGTACGTAGTAAATTTCGATGTTGGTTCGGGCTCACCTTACAATGGGATGGATAATCGTATTGTACTTAAAGCAGGGAACGGCATTGATCAGATCTTTATAGATGATTTCCACTACGAAGAAATACCCAGTTGCCCGGCTCCCTTACGAGGAACTCTACTGGTGGTGGATGAATGGTATGATGCTGCAACTGTATCCTGGTCCGGTTACTCCGTGGCTTATTCTGAAGTTAGTTGGGGCTCACCAGGGTTTAATCCTGCTATCAACGCATTGGGAAATGCGATCACCACCAATACTTCTTACCGCATACCCAGTCTTACTCCAAATACTACCTATGAATTTTATGTCCGCGATAGTTGCGGTGTAAATGATCTCAGTGACTGGGTAGGGCCCTATCGCTTTACTACTTTGTGTTCCCCTTTCAGTGCTCCTTTTTCCGAGAATTTTGATGGGAATAGCTGGATATCAGCACCTTTACTCGTTCCCGGACCTTTCGGACCTATGAATAATAGATTAAATATAGAGGATACCCTGGATGCTTGCTGGAAAAGAAACATAGAACCAGGCACCCTAACGAACTCTAAACTAAGTATTGATTATTACCATACCTGGGGATTAATACCGAAATCTCTACACGAAACCTTTGGGGTAGTTGAATCCGGGCCTTTACAGGATCATAGTGGTTCGGGAAATTACGTTTTTCCAATACCATATGCCCGTAAGAGTATTGGCGATAATATTCCCGATACAGCTGATCTCTACCTCCCTTTGGTAGATATATCCCCGCTGAACCGTCCTTATTTAAGCTATTATTACCATCGATTTACTATGGAAAATTACATGCCCGATGTTCTCGTACAGGTCAGTAATGGGGCAGGTTGGTCTACCATTGACTCTCTTACGGGAATTACTCAAATGGCCGCGAGCGATCCTTTCTTTCAAAGAGGTATTCCCCTCAGTGGTTTAGGAGATACTATCCGCTTGCGCTTTCGATCCCTGTACGTTGGAGCACTGGATCTACAGGGACAGATTGGTAATTCTGAAAGAGGAATCAGTGCTATAGACGAAATAGAAATTAAAGAGGCTCCCCCCTGTACAACTCCTTTAACTATGAATGTCTATCATCAGATCGACACTGCTCAAAATAAATGGAATACCTATTTGACCTGGGAAAATTTGAATACCAGCATAAACGAATACCAAGTGCTAATAAGCTCTCCCGGTGCAAACCCGGATAGTCTTGCCTTACTCGGTAATTTATATTCGCTTACTTCCGACAGCCTTGTGTTGGATACACTGCATCCCGGCTGCTATGAGTTTTTTGTGAGAACCATCTGTGGTTCCGGGGATACCAGTGACTTCAGTAATCCCAGGAGGTTTTGTGTACCTTGTTTACCCATAAAGGCACCATTACGCGAGATTTTTGACCTTACTGATCCCCTCTCACCAGGTATTCCCCTTTGTTGGGAGCGAAAGTATGAAGGTAACAATCCCAACTTATCGTATAACTGGCTATTGGATACGGCTTCAATCCTCGCTTTTACAGGTCCTGCCGGTGATTATTACGGTTTAGGCCAATATGCTTATATCGAAACCCAGGGAGCCATAGGAGATACGGCCGAACTCTATTCGCCTCTGGTCGATATTTCAGGACTTTCGAAACCGGAAGTGTACTTTGCCTACCACATGTTTGGCGTTGACATAGGTACGCTACACATGGACGTATTCGATGGTTTTAACTGGTATAAAGATATATGGGCCTTAACAGGGCAGCAACAATTGGCTCAGGTTGATCCATGGCTTGATACGATCATTAAACTCGATCCTTATAACAGCACGGGACTTATTCAGGTGCGTTTCTGGTCGGTTAAAACCGGTAATTTCGGAAGGGCTGCTATTGATAATTTCCGTATAAGTGATACCCTGACCTGCCCCTTCCCTACTAGGTTTAGAATGATACAAAATACCGATAGCTCAGCCACCCTTTCCTGGGACTCTGGCCCTAACTCAACTGATTTTACAGTAGAGTATGGCCCCAGAGGTTTTACCTACGGAGCAGGAACTAAGATAGTGAGTTCTACTAATAGAATTATTATTCCTGCAGCGGATAACCGCCTGTATTCGGCTTATTTGAAAAGCAATTGCGGAGCGGGAGACAGCAGTTTTGTGGTAGGCCCGGTATATTTCCAGTCAAGAGTAGTTCCCTGTGATGATTTTGAAGTGTATCAATTAGGCCCGGTTAAGGATCAATCCAGCCTGATCAAACCCTGGGATCCAGCCCCGAATAGTTTATTTAACCATCAGGGTGACCAGGTATTTTCAAATGCCAGCGCCCAAAGTGGGACCAAGTCACTACATATGTTACAAGACACATCCAATGGTGTTGGAGGCTCCGGGGTGCTTGCCCATTTCGATGAAATAGCCTCCGGGCTTTATGCCATTGATTTCTCCTTTAATATTGCAGATGCCGGGGGTGGATTTTACGAGTTCATCAGTTATGTATCACCAACAGGAGTTGCACAAGGCCTGGGTGGAGGTGTTGACTTCTATTTGAATCAAACTAATAGTAGCTTGGATCTGATGGATTTACAGGGCGCATTGGTAGCCCGTACACCGCCCTTTATAACAGGTTGGAACGATTTACGTCATATAATTGACTTTGCAAGGGATACCGCCTGGATCATCTTAAACGGAGTAAATGTAAGAACAGGCTGGAAGTACATAGATCCCAATGAACCCTATCTGCGTTTACATGGGGTGCATTTTTTGACCACTCCAAGCAATATCAATTTCTCAGGGCAGGGAAGTAACTTCTTTGTTGATGATTTTTGTGTTGAACCTTATCAATGCCCTTCTCCATCGGGCTTAACACTCGATAACCTCAGTTGTACCCAAGCTGCTTTCAGTTGGAACGAAGGCCAGAATGGATCCATCATCCTGGTAGAATATGGCAGCCCTGGTTTTACCCAAGGTAGCGGGATTTTCAGGTCTAAGCAGCAAACCGCAGATACACTTACGGGGCTCCTTCCTGGTACCAGCTACGAGATCTATGTAGCTGAACTATGTGGCTATGATACTATATATACAGGCCCTGTTAGTTTTACCACGCTCACCAATGCAACAGCTGACTTCACCTTCATTACCGGAAATCCTGGTTCTCAGGGAGTAACCGTTGATTTTGACGGTACCCCTTCCGTAGGGGCTAACTCTTATTCCTGGCTTTTTAATAACAGTGCCACTGCTACAGGAGCCACACCGAGCTATACCTTTACTTCTAATGGAACTTTCCCGGTACAATTAGTTATTACCAGCGACTGTGGAAATGATACCATCACTAAATCCGTCCAGATTAGCGGTATAGGCCTGGCAGAAAACATCCTGAATAGCAGCCTGGTAATTACTCCCAATCCTTTTAAGGATAAGGTCAACATCCGTTTTGAAACCCAAAGCTCCGGAGCCGTTATCCATTTAAGTGATCTCTCCGGCAGGCTAATTCTTCAAAAGAAACTTAACCATACCAATGGCAAATACCAGGATGAAATAAACCTTCAACACCTGGCCAGTGGTACGTATTTAATAAGGGTAAAAAGCGGACCGATCAGTGCCATTCGAAAACTCGTAAAAAAATAAGAACAATTTGTTTTCAATAGTAAAGGTGAGTAATCACTCAAAAGTTTATAAGTCCGTTAATTACGGTTAGAGTTATCGACCCAGACATAGGTTCATAAAGGATAAGCCTATATCGCCCAAAAGCCACCATATGGTGGCTTTTGGATTTGTTAGTCAACCCCTCATTATTGAAGTGAGCCTGTATGTTAAAAACTTCAACCCCATTTTTTCGGCTCCTATCCCCTTGTTTTCTTATCTTGGAAGATGTTCTACATTGCCGATCTGCATTTGCATTCCCATTACTCCCGGGCTACCAGCAAAGACCTCAACCTGGAGTCGCTCTACCAGTGGGCCCGTATCAAAGGGATCAACCTTATAGGTACGGGTGATTTTACCCATCCGGCCTGGTTCAAAGAAATCAAAGAAAAACTGGAGCCGGACGGGCATGGCTTTTACAAGCTGAAGAATCCGCCTAAAGATCCGGCCATCCCTGGCCTCAAAGTGCACGACATAGACGTCCGCTTTTGCCTCACGGTAGAGATCAGTTCCATTTACAAATACGGGGAACGGGTCCGAAAAAATCACAACTGTGTGTACGCTCCCGATTTTGAGACGGTAGCCCGTATCAACGCCAAACTGGCCTCTATTGGCAACCTGGAAGCAGACGGCCGCCCTATCCTCGGCCTGCCTTCGCGCGACTTGCTGGAGATCGTACTGGAATCTTCCCCGGATGCCCATCTCATCCCGGCCCACGTGTGGACGCCCTGGTTCTCTACCCTGGGCTCTAAAGCAGGCTACGACAGCATCAAAGAATGCTTCCGCGACCTGAGCAATCACATTTTTGCCCTGGAAACCGGCCTTTCTTCTGACCCGGAAATGAACTGGAAACTCAGCATGCTGGACCGCTATACCCTGGTTTCCAATTCTGATGCCCATTCTCCCCAGAAGCTGGGGCGGGAAGCCAATCTGTTCAATACTGAACTCAGCTACCGGGGGATGTTTGACGCCCTCAAGAACCACCAGGGCTTTCTGGGCACTTATGAGTTTTTTCCCGAAGAAGGCAAATACCACCATGATGGCCACCGCAAATGTGGCATTTCCCTGGAGCCGGAGGAAAGCTTAAAATACAACAACCTTTGCCCGGTTTGCGGCAAGCCTCTTACTGTGGGAGTATTGCACCGGGTGGAAAAGCTGGCCGACCGCAAAAAACCGGAGCGCCCTGCAGGAGCACCCGACTTCCACTACATCATTCCCTTGCCGGAGATATTAGCCGAGATAAAAGGAGTGGGCCCAGCCAGTAAAAAAGTGCAACAGGCCTTTCAGCAAACTATTTCCGCCTTTGGCAACGAGTTCAGTCTGCTGAAACAGGTTCCTATTCAGGATATCGAAAAACAATCCGGCCCTGTGATAGCGGAAGCGATCAGACGTATGCGGGAACAAGAGGTGAACCCCCAGGCGGGTTATGACGGGCTTTACGGTACGATAAAAATATTTGAGGAAGGTGAGATCAGCCGTTTGATGGGGCAGGGTACTTTCTTTGGCAACGAGCTGATCGAAAAAATCACTAAACGGGAGCTAAAGGAAACTTCGGCCTATCAGCAGGATAACATGCTGGCTCAAGTAGCCGAACCTCAAAAAGTCCGCCTGAATGAAGAACAGGAAAAGGTAAAAGACGCCCTGGCAGGAGCTACTCTCGTAACGGCTGGACCGGGTACGGGTAAGACCAGCACGCTGATCCGCTGGATAGAAAACCAGATCGTTTCTGCCAGCATCAAACCATCAGAAATACTGGCCGTAACCTTTACTAATAAAGCGGCTGACGAGCTCAAAGAACGCCTGACTCACCGGCTGGGCGATAAGGTACGCCCCATGATTATAGGCACTTTCCACGCCATCGGCTGGCAGATCCTGAAAGAAAGATGGCCCGAGCTCACTACTATCTATGACGAAGAAAGCCGTGAGGTGGTGCTCCGCCTGATCTATCCCGAACTGGAAGACAAAGAGCTAAAAAAACTGGCTAAAGCATTGGTGGCCTATTTTGAACTGGCGGATAACAGCGGTTTTGAGGCGGTGGAATTCAAGGCTGCCACTTACCGGGATTACCTGCATAAAAGAGGGGCAGTAGACCTTTCAGACATCATCAGCCAGGTGATCGAACTTTGGCAAAGGGAGCCGGAATGGCTGGAACGTGCCCGCAAGCAGTGGCAAGCCATAGCGGTAGACGAATTCCAGGACATCAACCCTTTACAGTATCAGTTCATTAAACTGATCGGGCTGGATAAAAACCTGCTGGCCATAGGCGATCCCGATCAGGCGATCTACGGCTTCCGGGGCTCTGATGTAAGGCTGTTCTTTCGTTTTAAAGAAGAGTTCAAGGCCAGGGAGATCGGCTTACTGCGCAACTACCGCTCCACCCAGAGCATAGTGGAAGCAGCCGGAAGCATCATCCAAAACAATACATTAAAGAGCGGGATTGAGCTAATCCCTAATAAACCTCAAGGAAAACGCATCAAAGTTTTTGAAGCGGCCAATACCCTGGAAGAAGCTTATTACATCGCTGGCGAAATAGAAAAATATATCGGAGGTACGGAAAACCTGACTATCGGTACACCTTCCGATACGGGGGATTACGCCTTTTCGGATATTGCAGTGCTCTTCCGTACCCGCAAAGTGGGTAGTGAGTTGCTCAACCAACTCAAGAAAAAGGGTATTCCGGCCCATTTTGGCGATGGTACTTCTTTCCTGGCCAGTCCTCCTTTCAGCATTATTGCCGATACCCTGCGCCTCTACCTCAACCCCCGGGACATGGTGGCCCTGAACGGCTTGCTGACCAACGGTCTGGGTTGGAGTGCTAACGAAACGAGGAATGTACTGCGGCTCATTCATCAATCCCAGGGTAACTGGCAGAAAACATTTGCTACTACTCTTTCAGAACCTTTACAACAGAATTGGGGTAAATGGCGAAAATTCTACAAAAAATTGCCGGCTGCCTTTCAGAAAAAAGGCCTGAAAGGAGCTATTACCTCCATTTGTGACACTTACTTGCCCCAGGATCAACTTAGCGATGAGGAGCTCTTGAAAAAAGAAGCCATCCTGGAACTGGCAGCAGACGCCCAGGCCGATCTGGAAAGTTTTCTCGAAAAAATGACCCTCAACCCCTATACCGATACCGGCCGCCTTAAAACGGAGGGCGTGCACTTGTTAACCTTTCACGCGGCCAAGGGCCTGGAGTTTCCCATTGTATTTATTGCCGGGGCTGAAGAACGTGTAACTCCTATCAGAAGGAAAGATGCCGATATAGAAGAAGAGCGCAGGTTGTTTTACGTGGCACTCACCCGGGCCAAAGAAGAAGCGCAGATCATCCACTGCCGGGAAAGAATGCAGTATCAGCAATTACAATCTATGGAAGCCTCCCGTTTTCTGTATGAAATACCCGGAAGTCTCAAACAAACAGTACAACTGATTCAAAAGAAAAGTGCGGCTGAGCTGGAGAAAGAGCAGTTAAAATTGTTTTAACGCTTAATTAGTTAAACCGTTTTTGGTTGATTGGTAGCACTGGAATCTACCAGGCCTTAGATATTTTAACCAGGTCCGCTTTTAGATATTTATTGAATTCTGAATCTTACTGGTAATACAAACTCCACTGGAACAGGACGGTCAAACTGATAACCAAGTTCACAGGCCATTAGCATACTTACCACCCGAACAACTTCCTCATCACAAACTTCACCTAAACCACGCAATATCACGATGTCCCGTACCACTCTATCTGCACCAGATCCACTAAACTCACTTTATATTGCTTTTGCTCAATAACCACGACTATAAAAATTTATTTTTAAGAAGCTTATACTTTAAAACTGTAATTTTAGTTATACATCAATTGTATTTTAGCTGTGATCCTGAGAAAAAAAATAAGGCATGTTGTTTCCTTACTTCTGCTTTTAGTAGGCAATCAGACACTTTATGCCCAAACCAGTATTTTCACTAATGAGGATGGTTTACCCAATAGGTTTGTTAGACAAACCCTGGAGGATCATGAAGGTTTTCTGTGGGTAGCCACAGATAATGGCTTAGCCCGCTTTGATGGCAATGAATTCACTATTCTGGAAAATGTAGGAAAAGACTCGGCTAATCTCACGAGCCCGCATATCAATTCCCTGGCCAAAACTTCTAGCGGCCAACTTGTAATAGGTACCTCAAAAGGACTTGCTATATTATCTGCTGACCGAAACAAGTTGTGGTACCCTATTCCTGATAACAGCCCAGCAGCTGGCCTGCCTATCGTTTCCATAGCTGTTTTTGATAACGGGAATATTGCTTTTTCTACCTCAGAAGATAATCTATACATACTATCGGAAGAGCAAAAACTAAAGCAGGTGTATTCGTATGGCAAAGTTGAAGCTAAAGCCGATAAGTTATGTTATATCGATAGCAATAGGGTACTGGTACTCTACCGTTCGGGTCACACAAATAAATTTTGGATAATTAATTCATCCGGAGAGATAATTCAAAAGAGCCAGACTCTTTACCCATATGCTGATGGGGTGGTCGGTCCTGAGAAGAGGGCTTACTTTACTTTTGATCATGTAGTAAAGACCACAACATGGGAGTTTCGGGTAGAAGCTTATTCCCTGGCGGGTGAAAAAATAAAACAATGGAAATTGGAAGGTGATTTGCCCATTATGGGTGGGTCAACTTTAAGTGATATCATCTTTTATTCGGGCGGGTATTTGTGGTTAAATCCAACTGGAGAAGTCATTGTTCGTCTTGACCCTTCTAAGGGTGATTTTTCGTTTTTCACAGGAAATGAGATTGGCAAAAGCCCTTCAATTGCTGTTACTAATTTCACTCATGTTTTGGAGGATCGTAATAAGAATCTTTGGTTTTCCTCAAACGGGGGACTCATTGGCCTTAGCCTAAAGCAAAAGGCCTTTAAGGTTCTAAAACCTGATAGGATCCCCAAAGATGATATTTTCAGTACACGCATCATCTATCCCTGGGATGACAAACATTTTATAATCTCACTATACAACAGTTCATTCTTATTGGATAGAGAAACTCATGAATTTACCCGCTATGATCACATTCCGGGGAATCATTCTACTATATCCATACGTTCCATTCTTTCTTTTGGGGCTGATAGTCTTTTAGTAGGTACAGAATTGCTATCTCTGTATTGGCTCAAAAATGGAAAAAAAGTACTTGAAAATGCCTTGTTGGATTCTGAGCCCATAAAACCTATATCGGCTATGGTTTGTGACCTTAAGGGAAGAATATGGGTAGGAGGACAGACAGGCTTCTATCGTTATGACGCTAAAATCAAAAAGCTTCATCCAGTTTCGGGGTTTAAAAATAATAATGAAAGCACAAAAAGAATTTATGAACTGTGCTACGATTCGGAAATGAATCTGATCTGGATAGCTAGTGATAGGGGTCTGATAAAATTCGGAGTAGAAACCGGCCAATATCAATTATATGATCTCCTGTTATCCAATAGTCCTTTGGCTAATATTATTTCTACCTGTCTGGTAGTTAAAAAAGAGGTAATATGGATAGGCACCCGAGAAAGCGGCTTGATAAAATTTAATAGGGTTACGGAAAAGATCACCCATTTTACTGCTCAAAATGGACTCAGTGATAATCTTATTTACTCCATACTTGAAGATGCAAAGGGCAGGCTTTGGCTGGGTACCGCTAATGGGCTATCTGTCTTTGACCCTGCAACGGAAAAGTTTATAAATTTCTATGAAAAAGATGGAATTGCACACAACGAGTTTAATACGGGTTCAATATACCGTTCAGCAAATGGGGAGCTGTATATGGGCGGAATAAATGGCATTACCCTGTTTGATCCCGAAAAAGTATTGGCCGACAAAAAAAACCCCAGGCTAAGGCTCAGCAAAATTGTTAGGCATGATGGCGCTAGTAACAGGGAAATGGAAACTACCTATGCTATTGGAAAATTGAAAAAGCTTACTATCTACCCGAATGACCGGTACTTCTCGGTATTTTTTTCGTCAGAAGATCTCCTCAATCAATCTAAAAGTTTTGAATATCGCCTGGATGGGCTTGAAAGTAACTGGAATTTTCTGGACACCAGAAAAAATATCCGCTTTGCAGGTTTATCTGCAGGAAACTATAAGTTATTAATCCGGGAAGCAGGTAGTGCAGATGATCAAATCATAAGCCTGATATTACCTATACAGGTATTGGCTCCCTGGTATAAAAGATGGTGGGCTATATTAACTTTCATTTTACTGGGATTGGCACTTCTACTGCTGTTTTATTCATTCAGGATAAAGCAGTTGAGAACCACCAACCAATTAAAGCTGGAACAGCTAAAAGTGGAAAAGAAGGAAGAGCTGGATAAACTAAAGTCTGACTTTTTTGCCAATATCTCCCATGAATTCAGAACCCCGCTTACGCTGATTCTCGGGCCATTGGAAAATAATAAGTCCAGTAAAAATGGTAGCATTGATAAAAAACAACAAAACATGATGAGGCGGAATGCCAAGCAGCTCTTATCCCTGATCAACCAATTACTGGATCTTAGTAAACTGGACAGCGGAAGTATGAAATTCCAGCCCATAACAAAAGACCTTGCCGCCCATTTACGGCTGATCGTTAGCAATTTTGAGAACTTGTTTATTTCGCGTGACATTGACCTGCAATTTGCTATACAAGACCAGGCACTGTTGGCCTCTTATGACGTAGACTACATGGAAAAGATTATGAATAATTTACTTTCCAATGCTTTGAAATTTTGTAAGCCTGGCGGAAGTGTGGAAGTGATTTGTCGTAAAACCAATGATCAAACTGTCCAAATAGTTGTAACCAATACAGGAAAGGAACTCCCACCGCACATACTACCTGAGTTATTCAGAAGATTTTACCAACAAAATGAAGATTTAGGGCAAGGTACTGGTATTGGCCTGGCCCTTACCAAAGAATTAGTAGAGCGTCACAACGGAACCATTATGGCAAAAAGTGAAGAAGGCATTACCTCTTTTGTCGTTGAACTACCGCTAAACCTAAATGGGAAAGACGTAAAAGGATTACATACAGGAAGCTTTAACAATCCAGCTTTACCACCTATAACCCATATAGAAACAGAACAAGCAAGTGAACCTGACGATCAAGCTATAAAGGAAGATGCCCCTTTGATACTGGTGGTAGATGACAATGCTGACCTCAGGGAATTCCTGACCGACATACTGCATACAGACTACCAGGTAATACGAGCAACTAACGGAGAGGAAGGATTACGGCAAGCCCAGGAGTTCATCCCTGATTTGGTGATTAGCGACCTTATGATGCCTGAAATGGATGGGCATGAACTCTGTGACCGTCTTAAAACCGCTGAACTCACCAGCCATATTCCGGTAATTATGCTAACCGCCAAGGCCAATCAGGATAGCAAGTTAGTAGGCTTGGAGAAAGGTGCAGATGATTATTTAATGAAACCCTTTAATAGGTCCGAACTCTTAATTCGGGTTAAAAATCTGATCCGGCTAAGACGCTTATTACAGGAAAAATACAGCGGTAAAAAGCTGGTGAAAATAAATCAAAAGCCATCGCTAGACCTTGAGGATGAGTTTATGCAAAAGGTCGTTAAGGTGATCGATGAACATATACATGAGGAAGACTTTACCGTGGATATGTTTTGCCAAAAACTATTTTTAAGCCCAAGGCAAGTGCAACGAAAGCTTAAGGCCCTCACTGATCGAACCCCCGTCAGTTTCATTCGGCAATACCGACTTCAAAAAGCCTATGAAAAGATCCAAAAAGGTGAAACCACTATTTCGGAAGTAGCGGCCTCTGTAGGCATGTCTAACCTCAGTCATTTCAGCAAAGCCTTTAAAAGAGAATTTGGGGCTGCTCCCAGCGAAGTTTGATTTTCTTTTTCTATCCTAAACTCACATTTTGTCGGGTTTGAACAATATAAAGTCCTAAATGGGCAAACACACAGATCCCTTATCTGCGTTCTTTGTCCTCAAATTGTTAATCACAAAATATTTAAGATTATAGATCTGTAAGAGTGTGATTAAGAATTTGTTTGAGATTTAGCCATTGATTTAGCAGATAATACGCCCATACCCTTCTACTCTACTAATTCTAATCCCCTTTTAGTGAGTAATATGGGCGTTAATCTGCTTAACAGAGCTAACAATCCTTGTTAGATGTTGAGCTAAGGCAAACACCGAAAGCTACCCCTGAAGCACATTTTACTGTAAAAGTAAATATTTCCAAAAATTCTTATCCGGATAAAAGAGCCACACAAATAGATTATCCATCTGCTTAAGTCTTTATTTCAATTCAAGTCTTTAAAAGTCTCGGGAGCATCACCTTGGGTTTCATTCCTTTTTTCCTTCTTTAAACCTCATTTTGTCGGGTTTGAACAACACAAAGTCGCAAATGGACAAACACCCAAAGCCCTCTTCCCGCGTCCTTTGCAATGTATCCTTATTTAAGTGTTTTGAATATGAAAAGCATTGGTAATAAATTGGATATGATTGTTTTATTTCCAAAGAAATAGAACATTAAAATCATGCTAGAGATAAACAAAAAACTATGGACAAACAGTTTAAAACCAGAGAAAGTAATCAGGATATCCATTTGAAAGTTGAAAGAAGATAAGACTTAAAGATCGAACGATATGATAAATCAAAATGTGATGAGAACCAATATTTTTGAAATAGTATTGCTGATTGGACTCTTATTCTCCTGCAGTTTACTCTCTGCCCAAGTGGTAGCCACCGGGCTATTTGTAAATCAGGGCACCACGTTTTACGCAGGGGATGGCCTAAGCATAAGCAATAGCGGTAATGACAGCCTCATTGTACACGGCACCCTGATAGTAGAAGATAGTATTATCGTTAACAACAACTCCAGGAGCCTGATCAATGGTAAGCTAAGTCTGGCCGGCAGTACAGCGCTTAAAGTAGATGCCGATGGACTGCGGGTAGACAGCCTGCAAATTTTCAGCAGTAACGATCAGATAAGCCTTTCTGGAAACATCGCAGTGAACAGTAGGCTTCGCTTTAGCAGCGGCAATATTTATCTCAATGGTCAAAAACTGGTATTGGGTCCCAATGCCAGCATCATCACCGATGCCGGCTACACCACAAGCGTTCCTATCGTAGCCAATAATCAGGGGGAAGTAGTAGTCGAGAATCTTTCCGACAGCATCTACTTGCCCCTTGGTTATAGCAACCAGTACCTCAATGCTATTGCCTTGAAAAACACTGGTGCAGCCGATACTTTCTCGGTATCGGTAATGCAAAATGTGATGGAGAATGGTATAAGCGGTAACCCTATTACCAATGATGTAGTACAGGTAAGCTGGTTAGTGGATGATTCAGCTAATACGGCTTATAGCCTCGACACCTGGCTGTATTGGGATGCGGCCCAGGAGGGAACGGGTTTTAACAATGCCAGTGCCGGAATTTCCAGCTATGATGGCTCCCAATGGGATCTAAACCCCAGTGCTTTAACCGATGGTAGTAGCAGAAGATTATCCCGTAGCAATATTACCAATATTGAAGATGTTGTTTTGGCTATTGGTGATGCCGAAAGTGATCTCATCGGTGCTTTGCAATTTTCGTTAAAGGTATTCCTGCAAGGGCCATACAATACTACTAACGATAATATGGATAACAGTATTAATGGAGTTATCCCTACTAGCGCAGCCAATACATCGGTATATGGCAGTGCGCCATATTCTTATGCCGGTTCAGAAAGTTTTGTCACCGCCCCGGCCACTGCCGTAGATTGGGTATTGATCGAGCTTAGGGATGCAACCTCGCCAGCACTGGCCACCAGCTCTACTACCGTAGCTACAGTTGCCGGTTTATTGATGCAAGACGGTAGCATTAAGTCTACCGATGGCAGTAGCAATATTTCATTTGAAGGGGTCAGCATCAGCAATAATGCTTACGCCATAATTAGGCACAGAAACCACCTGGATATTATGAACAACGCTGCCATTACGGAAAACGGTGGCGTATATACCTATGATTTCTCTACCGCAGCTACCCAGGCTTTTGGCACCGCTGCACAGGTTGAACTGGAAACCGGGGTTTACGGCATGTATGCCGGGGATGTGAATGCCGATGGAGAGCTGAAGTATGCTGGAGTTGATGACGACCAGACTGTAATATTCAACACTATTGGCGGTAACACCAGTGTCATTAACACCCTTGATGGCTATTATTCAGAAGATGTAAATATGGATGGTACAGTAAAATATGCCGGGGCCGATGATGATCAAACGGAAATATTCAACATCATCGGAGGGAACACCAGTGTCATTAATACTATCTCCAGCAGTGTGCCTTAAACTTTATATCGCATAATAAATAGACAATCAGTAAATCTCAGAATACACATAAATCATGAAAAAGATCTCATTACCAATCATTGTTTGCTTCTTGTCCTTCCTGGCTGCCCAAAGTCTTGAAGCACAAAATGTGGACATTACCATTGAACCTGATGCCGCTAATAACGAGTTGGACGTCTATTTAACGGCCAATGGGGCTTCGTATACCAGTGAAATTTTTAATGAACTTATTTTTACCTTAAGGTGGCCTTCTGGTGCCAACTTCAACATGGGGGCCTATACACCTATCCCTTTTGATTTCCCTGCCGGTTTGGCCTGGAATGTAAGTGCACCGGTGGCCAAACAAGGTGCAGAAGTAACGAACAGTGGTTCAGAATATCAAACATTTGGATTTGCCGCTAACACCCAAACTTTCAACCCCTTTGGTACCACCAATACCACGTTAGATGATGGTGTTAAGACGCTGATAGGTTCGATAGACATAACGGGTTATTCAGCTGCTGGCCTGGATGTTTGTTCCTTCAAATACACCAACGACACTTATACCGGAAATAACAATGCCAACTTAAGTATAAAAATTGCAGGGGCAAATGTTACGGGAAGTACCGCTTCCAGAACGGGACTTACCTCAACTTATACCGGTAGCTGGGACAATTGTGACTTTGCTAATTTAGAGAGTGTAGACAATGCTGTTATTTCCTCCGGTACATATACTATGACAGCCGATGCCACTGTCAACAACCTTGACATCAATCCCGGTGCGGCTTTGAATGCAGGAAGCTTTACGGTAACAGCTTCCGGAACTTTTACCTGTAATGCTGATAATACCGGTTATGGTCAGTACCTAGGGTCAGCAGTACCTCTTGTTTTTGAACAATATGTAGGAAATTCTGGAGGATGGTGTCATTTGGGCATACCCGTAAGTGGCAATATTGGCACTATACTGAGCTTGGGAGGAGCACCTATGAATTATAGTACCGCTCCTTCCAATCAACAAAACCTCTTTACCTTCAACACCACCACCTTTGCCTGGGATGCCGTAGCCAATGCCGGTACGGATATAGGCCTGAATGGTTTGGTGACCTTTACGGGTGGGACTTATTTTCCAGTGACCAACGGCCTGATCAGCTTTACGGGTACTTCCAAAGACGGAGCGCAGAGCATCACTTACAATTTTGCCTCCTCTCCCGTGGGAGACGTCAATTTTGACGGTTGGAACCTCTTCGCCAACCCCTATTCCTGTAATATTGACTTCAATACCCTGGATGATCAGGATGGCAATGTCTTTAGTTCATATTCTGTTTGGGATGCCCAAAACATGGTATACCAAAGTTGGAACGGCACAGTGGGCACTAATGGAGGCCAGCAATATATAGCGCCCGGGCAGGCTTTCTGGATCAAATCAGTTGGTGGGAATGGAACAAGCTTCGACTTTGCGGAAACTGACCGGACTTTGAGCGGGGGCAATGTGTTTGTAGGCACTTTTAAAACCACGGCTGCCTCCGTTCCGGTCATCCGCCTAAGCGCTTCTACCTCTTCCGGAGGTACCGATGAAGCGGTGATTTATTTCCCCACAGGCAGTACACCTGCTTTTGATCAAAGCAGTGGAGATGCTTTTAAACCCTGGAATACCGGGAGTACCAATATCTTTACCCACCCCCTGGGTTCAGGGGAAAATCTGGCGATCAATGCTTACGGTAACTTTGACCCGGCTGCGGTGATCCCGGTGGGCTTTGCAGGTGATACTACTTCAGGCATAACCCATACCATCGCTCTTGATGTAACGGCTCTTGACCCTGCTTGGGAAACAGTTTACCTGGAGGATCTGGTGCTCAACCAAAAGCACGACCTGAACAGCGGGCCTTATACTTTTGCCCCTTCTCCCCTGGCGCCCTTGCACCGTTTTAATGTGAGCTTTGCCAACAGTACCATAGGATTGGACGACCCTACCCCTGCTTCTGACATTTACGCTTATACCAAAGGAGAAATGATCTATGTGGCATTTGTAAATGCTACACCAATACAGGCAGATGTAAGGCTCTATGATGCTGCCGGACAGTTAGTTCACGAGGGCACCGGTATTTCCACCACAAGTCCTTATAGCATCCCTTCTCATAAATTGAGTAAAGGACTGTATGTGATTAGAGTAGTAACTCAAAACGAGATAAGAGAACCACTTAGAGTAATTGTACGCTAATTAAAAAATGAAAAGAAAAATGAAAAGATCTGATGACCTGATGAAAATGGTTATGACCTGTGCCCTGCTCCTATGCAGTATAGGTTTAGTACTGGCACAACCCGATAACCCTAGTGATGTAAACCCTACCCCCTTTGGCTTTGTGGAAATATTAATAGGGGCCGGAGCACTTTATGGAGGCCGGAAAGCTTACCTGGCCCAGAAGGATAAAGATGGCCATTAACGGTTCTATAGCAATAATTAGTCTAGCTAGCTTTATGTAAAAAACAGAAAAAAAAGTTCGATGAAAAAAATACTGGCGTGGCAACGCAACAAACATAAAACCCTTAAGCTATTAGAAGATGAAAAGGGAGATTTCAGAGTGGTGGCCAAATGGTATTTTTTAGGGTACAGGATATGGCAAAATTCCTATACATATACAATTCAAAAAAATGCTTCAAAAGCTTTTTTCAAAAGAGGATATGACATGTTCGGGGCTAATTTTCAATACCGTTCCAATCATTTTCTTGACAATTGGATACGCAATAAACCTCTTCAGTATAGATAACCTAAAAGAGGCATGAGTAATTATAATTAAGAGATTAAAAAAAGATATAAAAATGTTTAAAAAAATCACATCTATCCTGAAAATTGGAAAATACCAGAATATAATGTTCACTACGCTCTTGGCAAGCACGGCAGCTTATGCTCAAGTAGGCGTAGGTACCACTACCCCTGACAACTCTGCTGCTTTAGAAATTTCAAGTACCAGTAAAGGGTTTTTACCACCCAGGTTGACTGAGGCTCAAATCGATGCTCTTCTTTTAAACAATCCAGCAGAAGGCTTAATAGTCTATTGCACAGATTGTTCCACAAAAGGAATCTATTTTTTTAATGGGGCTACTTTTGAAAACCTTGCCACTGGCACTACAACTGTTTCTATAACTACAGTTACAGGATCGGGAGGTGCTACCTGGATAGACCGCAATTTGGGAGCCACCCAGGTGGCCACCAGTAGCACCGATGCCAATGCCTATGGTGATCTGTATCAATGGGGCAGAAATTCCGATGGTCACCAACTAAGGAACAGCGCTACCAGTGCCGGACCGGTAGCCAGCGGAAACGAAGGAACTAACTTTATAACCATTCCCAGTGGTAGTGGCTGGCTAACGGTAGCCGATAACACCCGTTGGAATGGAGCTAGTAAAGGCACCCATGACCCTTGCCCTATGGACTACCGTGTACCCACACTTGCGGAATGGACCACTGAAAGGAATGCCTGGCCCTCTCAAGATATAGCCGGATCCTTTGCCAGTCCCTTAAAACTAACTATAGCCGGTAGACGGAACCGTCTTAGTGGCAATCTTTCTAGTGTTGGTGTAAGTGGTCAATATTGGACAAGTGAATCTACCAATGGCGTAGGTAGCATTTTAAATATTTCCACTTTTGGTGCTACTCTTACTTCTGGCGGAAATGCCCAGGGTTATTCGGTTCGTTGTATTGCAGAGTAAAGAATTTTTTGATTCAGTTCTATTTCCTGGTGTCTTATCATCAAATAAAGGGCGGACTTCCCACCCAACAGACTTCCCTTAAGGGAAGTCTGTCTTTTAGGTTATAAAAGGCATTTTTTAAATAGATCATATCAAAACATGAAAAAAATAACTCTAACATCATTAGTCATTTTTGCAGCTGCAGTTCAAGTCTTATCCCAGACTGTAGAAGGTAGTTTGCCCCAACAGGCAGGGCAAGCTATTACCCTGACAGGTTTTGATTATGATATTACTTCTCCATTGGGAAAAACCACCTTGGATAGCCTGGGGAATTTTACTATAAACTACGACTTAAAATACAAAGGGATGGCCATTCTAACGGCTCAGGACAATAGCAAATTGATCATTTTGCTAGATGGTAAAAACATCACTATACAAGGCACACATTTGGGTGATAAAGACGGCTTGCAGTATGTGAAAGGTAAGCAAAATCAAGAGTTTGTATATATGGCTAGAATGCAGGCCTGGAACGACAAAGCTTATGCAGGCTGGCGCTATTTAAAAGAGTTGTACCAAAAAGACACCCTATTAACTAAGGAGGAGGCACTTACTGTCATTCACAAAGAGATCAACCGTATCGAAAGTGCCAATGCACGAGCCTTGAACCAACTTTCTCCCCAAAGTTATTTGTATTGGTACGCACCTTTGCGAAAATTGATAAGCGATATGCCTCAAAGCATTCATAACTACCCGGAGCGCATCCCCGAGAACATCCGGGAGTTTAGAACCATTGATTTTACGCATCACCATTTTAAGACCAGTGGCCTGTTTTACGAGCTGATAGAAGAACATTATTTACTGCTGGAAAACATGGGGCAGTCTTTCGATAGCATGTACGCTCAAATGAATATCAGTACCGATTATTTGATTGAGAATCTGCGGTCAAACGATAGCCTTTTTAATCAGGTTTCTGAAAGTTTATTCAAGCTGTTTGAAAAACGCAATTTATTCCCGGCAGCCGCCCATTTGTCGGAACGTTTGTTAAACCAAAAAGATTGTTCTTGTGAGTTGGATAAGGATCTTCAAAAAAAACTACAAAAATATGGTGCCCTGGAAGTGGGCCATACCGCTCCGGACATTCAATTATCCGAAAACCTCAAACTCAGCGACCTGCAGCAGAATGTTTTACTGGTGTTTGGTGCCAGTACCTGCCCGGCCTGTCAAAAAGAAGCCCTGGAACTCATGCAATTTTATGATAGCTGGAAAGAGGCCAATACGCCTTTAGAGATCATCTATATCAGTTTAGATACTGACCAGGAAACCTTTCAAACGGCCTTTCAAAACGCCCCTTGGCAAAGCTATTGCGATTTTAAGGCCTGGAATTCACCAGCGGTGCAGGATTATTACGTATACGCTACACCCACTTATTTGCTCTTAGATCAAAACCGTAAAATTTTATTGCATCCCAGATCCCTGGCCCATGTGAATGCCTGGATACCTGGTAAATTGTAGCGCCAGACTCAACTTTTCGTTTTGAACCATGGACTACTTAGCTCCCATAAAATGTAAACTACCAGGAGGCTCTTTCGCTGCTGTGCGATCCCGCCTTTCAGCATTATTGCCGATACCTTACACCTTTACCTGAATCCCTGGGACATGGCGGCCCTGAATGGCCTGCTAACTAACGGTTTGGGTTGGAGAGAACAGTTGAAATTGTTTTGAAGATGATCTTTAAGGCCGGCTCTAATAGTAACAGTTGACAGATTAGAGCGAGCTTACCTAAACTAAAAAAGCTGCAGGTAGTAACCTGCAGCAAGGGGAAGGTTAAAGGGAGGTTAGTAGCCTTATAAATATCGCCCCAAATGTATAGTTGTAATTTGGTTGAAACATACGGCATTATACCATTAGTCATTTTAAATATATGAATGGCACTTTCACGTATATAAACGCTATCCTCACCAATAAAAGCAACTATCGCATAAGTGCTTCACTGAATATCAAAAAGGATAGCAGTCTTTGATCTTTAGAGTGATTAAGAATTCTGGATAATAACAGGTTCTATCGACTCCCCTTAAAAATTTGTCCCCGTAAACGGAAAAGACTGTAAACTACCAGAACAGCTCCTAAACCATAGCGCTGCCAGTAAGGCATTTCAAACCAGTTTCCGGAGAAAAAAAGAATAAAAATCCCCAAAGCAAGTAAGATACCGCTCCTCAGGTATTTTATCCATTCCCCCCCTTGCATTGCTATTGAATTTTAAATCTTACCGGCAATACAAATTTCACCGGCACCGGACGGTCGAACTGATAACCGGGTTCCCAGGCGGGCAGCATGTTAACTACCCGGATAACTTCCTCATCACAGGCTTCACTCAAACTGCGCAGTATTACAATGTCACGCACTACCCCATCGGCCCCTATAATGAACTGAACAGCTACCATGCCTTCAACGTAGTGTTCCAGGGCAATTTTGGGATATTTAATATTCGAGTAGATAAACTTCATCAGGGCTACTTCTCCTCCGGGGTATTGCGGCATTTTTTCCACGAAATCGTACACCTTTATTGGTTCGGGAGGACCTTCGTCCAACAGCACTTCTTCCACATCCTGTACCTCGTAAGCCAAAGAATCACCTTCTACCGTAGCCGCTCCCGGATCGATCCTGGCCATATCTTCCATAGTGGGTAGATCTTCCAGTTCGTCCGGCACTTCATCGTCTGGTTTGGCTACCGGAGTTAAAAATTTAAGGGTGGGTTTTTGTTTGACTACAACCTGCCTGGGCGGAGGCTGTACCAACTCAATAGGGGGCGGGGCCGACAATTCGCTATAGCTCACCACTTTTTTTTGCAATACCGGTTTTTTAGCCACATTCTTTTGTTTTTCCAAAGCAGCACGGTGCCACAACCAGGGCCCGGCAAAACCGCCTAAAACCAGCAGAGCTGCCAAAACAAAGCTGATAGTAGTAAAACGCCCGCTGGCTTTGCGTAGAGCATAGGCGCCATAAGCTTTGTTCTTATTTTCAAAAACCAGTTCGGTTAGATCAGCGTGTCTTTTCATGGTTGATAGGTAGCTATCAGTTCTTGTTCTTTCGGGCTGATATCGGTAATGGCATAGCGCGAAATGGCACAGGTTTTCATCTCGTCCAGTATGTCTACCAGGTTTTTGTAGTTGGAAGCCTCTTCTGGTTTGATGAGTACCACTAAACCTTCTATACTGGCCTGGAATTCCTTCAACAGGGTGTGTATACCTTCCGGGCTGTAATCCGATTCTTCTATCTGGGGATCGGTAATGCCCCGGTACCAGAAAATGCGATTCTCTCCGGATAGTACGATGCTGATCGTTCTCGACTCCTTTACCGGCTGTTCCCGTTCCACTGCTCCCGGTTTAGGCTTTACCGGCATCAGCACCTCCATAGCCTGCGGACGGGCAAAAGTGGTTGTAAGCATGAAAAAGGTGAGCAGTAAAAAAGCCAGGTCCACCATAGGGTTCATGTCAATATCAATACTCTCCTTGCGGGTCCGGGCATCGCGGGCGCTGCTTTCGTTATCCAGGTCTACTGTTCTTCTTCCATTCATAGTTCACCTCCTTCCAGTTCAGTAATCAGGTTGAAGCGGGTAATATTGTTCTCTACCAGCAAATTCATGATATTGCGCACCAGCGGGTAAGCCGTTTGCTGGTCGCCATTGAGCACCACCCTGATCTTGGGATTGGCTATGCGGGCAAAAACGATCCAGTCATTGAGTTCATTGGTCAGCGAATCCATGGGAATACCGGGTTGTTCCAGTTCCCTGCGCTCAGACGGAGGCAGGTCGAGCAGCTCCGGCAATTGAACAACGGGCACTCCTATACTACTGATGAGGCCAAAGGTCTGCACCTGGGCCGGAGAAAAGCTCAGGCCGTAGTGTTTTCCCATCAGATCAAGCATTTTTTCCCTGGTAAATTTCCCGTCTACCCCGAAGAACACCCGTTCATCAGGGCCGAAGGAAATGGTCATGATGTCCGTTTCAGGTAGTTTCACCTGTACCTGCGAAAAAGGCAGCTGCACCTGTAAAGGCTCCTCTGTTTTAAAGGTGGTGGTGAGCATAAAAAAGGTCACCAGCAGAAAAGCCAGATCCGTCATGGGGTTCATGTCGAGCCGCGGAGTTTTCTTACTCGTGTTGAGAGCGGGCATACTCAGGCAGCTTTTAACTTAAAGGAATTGAGGATACTGAAGACCGACTCATCGATGGCATAAGTGATCTTGTCGATGCGGTTGGCAAAGAAGTTATAAAAGATAATCGCCACCACAGCCGTAGATATACCCAGGGCCGTGGTTACCAGAGCCTGGGAAATACCATTGGACAGCCCCACGGCATCGGGTGCGCCCACCCGGGCCAGGGCCGCAAAAGCTTTGATCATACCGGTTACCGTTCCCAACAGGCCCATCAGGGTAGAAATGGAGGCCAGCGTGGAGATGATCACCATATTTTCGTTGAGCTGGGGCAACTCCAGTTGGATGGCCTCTTCCAGGTCTTTTTTCATACGCAATACCTTTTGCTCGTGAGGCATGGCAGCATCGCTCATTACCATGTTCAGGGTACCCATACCATTTTTCACCACATTGGCTACCGAACCGCGCTGGTGGTCGCAGGCTTGTACGATCTGCTCTGTTTTCCCCTCTTCCAGCAGCGCTTTTACTTCCTGCACAAAAAGAGCGTTGTCTTTTTTCCCGGCAGCTTTGCCGATGGACAAGAAACGCTCAATGATGTAAGTGATGAGGATCAACTGAAAGGTGATGAGGATGATTACCACCGGGCCGCCCTTGTATATGGTGCCCAGGTAATTGTTCTTAAGAGGTTCGTTGGCGTTATTATTTCCCACAAAATTAGAAGGGGCGCCCAATATATAAGTGTAGATGATCCAGGCTAGTACCACCGATAAGGGTATTACAAACCAGATGAGGGTGCCGCGTAGCGGAAAGCTTGTTTTTCTTGTCATTTTTCGAAGTTTTGCAAGGGAAATTACGAGAGAACGGCCAGGGCAAACTATGATATTTGTCAAGCTGTGGGCTTAACTGCCGTAGAATCTTACATCAAGGCTGTTAATTTAATGTAAGCTTAACACAGGATTGCACGGGAGGGCCTTGAAAAGCTGATAAACAAACTTCTAAAAAGACTTCATTTAAAAGTGGATTATGGTTAACTTTCTCAAGCTAATGTCTCGTAACTATATTAATCCAAATCAAATAAAACAAACATGGCTACAATTATCCCCACCATGCGATATAAAGATGCTAAGGCTGCTATAAAATGGTTATCACAAGCTTTTGGCTTTGAAGAACATTTAGTAGTACCTGGAGAAAATGACACTATTGCCCATGCCCAATTAAAACTTGGCCAAGCCATGATCATGCTGGGGTCTGAAAAGGAAGACGATTACGGTAAATTACTCAAAACTCCTGCAGCACTCAATGGCATCAATACCCAGTCTCCGTACATTATAGTAGAAAAGATCGATGAGCACTATCAAAAAGCCGTTGCGGCCAGGGCGGAAATAGTATTGGATATAAAAGATGAGGATTATGGCGGACGCGCTTACACCTGCCGTGACCCGGAAGGCCATATATGGAATTTCGGCTCTTACAACCCCTGGACCGAAAGCTCATAATGATATGATGAGGTAGGCATCACTAAAGAGCTCAAAGAATTGCATGATCTCAAATAAATATATCCCCTTTTTTATCCATCACAATTGTATTATTATACAAAAAGCAGGACTTTTCAGGAAGCTTGCAACTTAGGTGACAGAGGGATAACACTACTGACATAACCTATAATATAAACATCATCTGAGCTGATTTCGTCACCTCCGGTACTGTTAGAAGTCATTTTCATTTTACCAAACGAAAAAGGACCGATGCCCAGAGTACTTTTAAGCTCTTGCTCTTTATTGATCTGTTGTTTGGTACTATCCCTAAAATTACCCGCTACTTTTAACCCTACTCCCACTATAACGGAAACTGGTAACAAGGAGAAAACACCATTGTTATTAGTTGTTTCGCCACTGGAGTAATAACCGATAGGCTGACCGCTTAAGTACCACTGGTTCATGGTAAACAGTTCCAGGTCAAACCAATTTCTCACCATTTTGACTTCCATAAACCTGAAACTGATCTCATTTACCGCATCCCCGGAAGCCGTTTTTAACTCTTTGCTCACTTCTTCGCCCTCTTTTTTTACCATAATCGGAAGTTTTTTCTGATCTCTGCCAATAATGCTAAACTCATTGTGAAAAGCGCCAACCGGATTGTTAAGGTTAATACTCACTTGTTGAAGCCCTGTATTATTCTCCACCATTTTGGGCCAGTTATAAGGTTCTGCATAAACAGGCAGCCAGGTATCGGGAATACCGGCCATTCCGGCTAATTTAGAGTTGGAATACTTTTGTTGGGCTGCGTAAAAAGCTTGCTGGGTAAACTTGGCATTACCCATTACAGTGGCTCCGTTAATAAGATTATTGTATACATTTTCCACAGTCATTCCTCCTGACTGGTAATATTTGGTAAAGAAGGGGATGGAATTAGCCAAATCCCGGAAACGATATAAGCTGGTGTAACTGCCATTTGGATTAGCAGAAGATATAGCATTTTCATATTGACTAGCATCTAACACTTCCGGCACCATATTGAGTTGCAAAACAGGTTTTGGTACTGTACTGATGGCTACATTTTTCTTAAGGGCCGCTCTCTTTTTTGCTACAGGCGCTAATCCCTTTTCTTTCTCCAGGGTATCACTTATATAGTCGCCTACTAAACTAGAGAGGTCTTTCAATAATTCCATAGCTCCACAAATTTATAAAGAGGGCTGCCGGTTTCTGCAGCCCTCTATAAGAATATTAAAGTGTAAAAAATTAAGGTTTGCTCAAAGGAGCAGAAGCAGGTGTAATTTCGTTAACCCAACCAATAATCTGGATACCAGGAACATTAATGGTACCGCCATTAAAAGTAGAATTGAACGAACTACTGGAACTGCTGTGAGAATAATGACCGGAAATCTGAAAAGGGCCCCAGCCTACTGAGGTAGAACCGCTTACTGATTTCTCAATGGTTTTTTGATCTTCCGTTGAGAAGTCTGCAGTAATACTGATATCACGGGCCACTACAAAGGCAGTAGGGATCAAAGGCAGTAAATTATCTGCATTGCCTTCCAGCAGGCCGTTGGATATACCATCTTTTGGACGGGAATCTATCCACCAATCATTCATGCGGAACAAGAATTCGTGTAACCAACCGCGCATAATGCGAACGGTTCCTATCTTGGCTGAAAGCTCAAAGTTATTAGCTTGCATATGCGACTGGGTCTCTTTGCTGGAGCCGCTTACATCTCCGCCTACACTCCACAGGCCACCACCCCAGGATGCACCGCCTCCATAGGAAGTAAAGCTGGAACTGGCCGTTTTATTCAGGTAAGAGCTTTTTAAAGTGAGTTCGGTAAAGTTTTGAGTAGCTGATTCAGAATACCAATCTGTAGGTAAGGCATAACACAACCACCATGGTGCCCCTCCAGTTACATTGGACGCTAATTGCTGATTAGCCATGGCTTGTTGAGCCTGCTGAATGGCATTGCGTACCGAAGAGTTAACGCTGGAAGCCAAAGCAGCCAAAGCTTGTTGTACCATAGCGGCTCCCTGGGCCTGCCAGGTGTTATAAGCCTGTGTTACGGCATTTCTCAAAAGAGGCTCATTAGCCTGCCATTCTCTTTGCTGCTTGGGGTCTGACAGATCATAGCCCAGATAAGCATTGCGATAACCCGTAAGGGCAGTGAGATAAGCTGTTTGGTTATTGTTATAAGCACTGTAAATAGAAGAAGGGCCGGTTTGGGTCACTTCTTTACCGGTAAAATCCTTGATGGTAGTAGTAGTATTCAGATAATTGAACGCCTGTTCATATATCTTCTCTTGCTCGGGATCTGTTTTAACAGAAGAATTAGCTCCGTCTACTATGTTCTTATAAACCTGCGAAAGCCGATTGCCAGTCGATTGATAATCTGCTGCTAAAGCAGGAATTACATCTACCATGTTAGAGAAAACCTCAGCGGTTGCTAAACTTCCGTTGGGATTTACTGGAGTAGCCGGATTAGCAAAATCAGCCGGATTTATTGCCATGTTTTTTGCCAGTTGGATGAAAGTGGTTTTTTGGTCAAAAACCGAACTCTCCCCCTGGGGAGCATAAGTGATGGCGTCAAATAGCCGATCATAAAGGGTTGATAGAACCTTTTGTTCTTGTTGTTTGTCCATTTGATCTAATTTTAATGGTTTATAAAAGTTAATTGGTTCAATAATGTTACAAACAATTGCACTTTGGCTTTTAATTAAATATGTTAACATTTTGTTAATCAGTATTTTTAATTACGTAACAAAATATTATTGCAACAGTATATTCACGGTTATTATTAATCTATTGAGGGTATTTTTACTTGATAATTTTGTATGTCTGATCATCTTATTATTTAATGTTTATTTATTTAATTCATTAAAAGCCTGAGGATTATTTACAGAAAGTTTATATGTATTCTCACTGTAAGTAAACTAAATACAAGAATCATGGATATTTTTTTAGAAGAGGCTATTAAGGAGGCCGAACTGGGTTTAAAGGAAGGAGGAATACCGATTGGCTCGGTACTGGTTTACCAGGGAAAAATTATAGGACGTGGCCATAACCGGAGAGTCCAAAAAGGCAGTGTGATACTGCACGGTGAAATGGATGCCCTGGAAAATGCCGGTCGTCAGCCGGCCAGTGTTTACCTCAATTGTGTTCTTTACACTACTCTATCCCCCTGCCCTATGTGTTCCGGTACTATTTTGCTCTACGGAATTCCCAAAGTGGTGATTGGAGAAAACAAAACTTTTATGGGAGAGGAAAAGCTCTTGAAAGAAAGAGGCGTAGAAGTTACCGTAACCGATAGCGAAAAGTGCAGGGAACTGATGCAATCGTT
>JANQHO010000073.1 GCA_028277105.1 Owenweeksia sp.
GCATACGCAGTTGTTAAGAACATTTTCTGTGGGCTACAAAGACGAGCCTTACTTTGACGAAACCAGTTATGCAGAATTGGTTGCCAGAAAATTCAAGACAGATCACCAAACCTTTAAACTATCTAATGAAGATTTCTTTGAACATTTGTTTGATATTCTGGACTATATTGATGAACCCTTTGCTGATTCTTCAGCCATAGCAGTATACATTTTAAGTAAATATACCAGACAGGAAGTAACAGTTGCCCTTTCGGGTGATGGTGCCGACGAGATGTTAGCGGGTTACAACAAACACTATGCAGAGTACAGGGCGCAATCCGGCGGACTGATAAATACAATGCTTAAGCTAAGCAAGCCTATATTGGGTGTCTTTCCCCAGTCTAGAAATTCCCGGTTTGCAAACAAAATTCGCCAGTTGGACAGATATGCTACAGGGCTGTTGCTTTCTCCTACTGACCGGTATTGGCGGTGGTGTTCGTTTTATGATGAGCGCAATGCCCTGCGAAGTCTGGAAAGTAAATACATCAATTCATCGCAGCTACAGGAAAGCTTTAAAAAGCGAAAAAAACAATTACTTGAACCCATTAATGGAGTTGGAAGTATTAACGATGTACTTTATCAGGATATGCACCTGGTACTTCCAAATGATATGTTAACAAAAGTTGACCTGATGTCGATGGCGAATAGCCTGGAAGTCAGAGTTCCGTTTTTAAGCCATAAGGTGGTTGAATATACGTGTAGCTTACCGGTGTCTTTCAAAATTCACCGGGGGTTTCGTAAGCGAATTCTTAAAGAAGCGTTTCGTGATATTCTGCCTGCAGAACTTTACAATCGTGGAAAGCATGGTTTTGAAGTTCCCTTGCTTAAGTGGTTTCGCGGCGAGCTTAAAGATTTCATTAACAAGGAGGTTCTTTCTGATAATTTAATTAAGGAACAAGGTATTTTTGCACCATCTGAGATTCAAAAATCCAGGCAGCGATTGTTCTCATCAAACCCCGGAGATATTCATGCCCGAATTTGGGCGTTAATTGTTTTTCAGCATTGGTGGAAAAGATTTATTGCCTAAATACCATCCTGTTATGCCAAAGGTTTTAAGAATTATTAATCGCCTGAATCTTGGTGGGCCTACTTACAATGCTTCGTACCTCTCCAAATACCTTCAGGGAGGTTACGAAACACTGTTACTAAGCGGGATGATTGATGATTCTGAAGCGAGTTCCGCATTTATTGCAGAAGAAATGGGGTTACAGCCCAGGTATATTCCTAATATGCATCGCTCTATTAACCCATTAAAAGACAGAAAGGCACTCAAATCTATTAAGTCTGTCATCAGGGAATACAAGCCGGATATTGTTCATACTCATGCGGCAAAGGCCGGAGCTTTAGGAAGACTGGCTGCTATTCAGTGTAAGGTTCCCGTAATAGTGCATACCTTTCACGGACACGTTTTCCATTCCTATTTCAACCCGATCAAAACCAGGGTATTCCTGGGGATTGAACGTTACCTTGGAAAAAGAACTACCCGTATAATTGCCATAAGTAACCTACAGAAACAAGAACTAAGTGAAACCTTCAAGGTGGCTCCTCCGGAAAAGTTTTCTGTCATTCCGTTGGGCTTTGATCTAAAGAGGTTTCAGGAGGATGTGGATGTTAAACGAAAGGCATTTCGCGAAAAATATAACCTTGATGATCATGAAATAGCCATTGGAATAATTGGGAGGCTGGTACCAGTGAAGAATCACCGGCTTTTCTTAGAAGTGGTTCAATCACTGGCAGATGAAATGCAAAAACCCTTTAGGGCTTTTATTATAGGCGATGGAGAAGAAAGACAGCACATTGAGCAAATGGCTGTTGACATGCAAATTCCTTTCGCTAAAGAGCGCTTTGAGGCTGAGAAAAAGTTGCTCACATTTACATCATGGATTAAGGATATCGATTATGCCTATGCAGGTCTGGATATAGTAGCTTTAACCTCTTTAAACGAGGGAACTCCTGTAAGCCTGATAGAAGCCCAGGCCGCGGAGAAGCCCATTATATCGACTGCAGTAGGCGGCATTGAGGATGTGGTTAAAATAGGAGAAACGGCACTTTTATCACCTTCTAACGATGTAAAAGGTATGCGGGATAACCTGAAGAAATTATTGAATAATGAAGGGATGAGAAACCAAATGGGACAAAATGCCTTTGCTTATACCAATGAAAAGTTTCATTATATGAGACTCGTCAAGGATATACAACACTTGTATGACACGTTGTTGGAAAACCCTTGGTCCAAGGTGTGACAAGTTTTCTTTAATTTTGATCAATTACTATAAAAGAGTGGGAAAGAAGCTGTTTATATACTTTTTGATTCTCTTACAATTCTCCTCCTGCAAGTGGTTATATCCTAATTACATATTCAGGGAAAACAAGGAATACTACTACCTGGAAATTGAACAGACAGGCAATCAGACGCAACTGATAATGCCGGGAGACAGAATTTCTTTTTTGATTAGGTCCAGAGGAGGGTACGATTTGATTGATGTCTCCAACCTGTCACCAAATGGAGGAGGGGGTATCAATTTAGGAGGAAATGCACTGGGGCTCGAATACCTTGTCCGGGAAGATGGCTTTGTTGAGCTCCCTATACTAGGCCTGCTTAAGATAGAGGGTTTGGATAGGTTTCAATTGGAGGATGTTCTGGAAGAAAAATATGCTCCGATTTACAATGATCCTTTTGTGATTGCTCAGGTTACAAATCACCGGGTTTTTGTTTTTATGGGTTTGGGTGATGCTGCTGCAGTGCCTTTGTCAAGGCCTAACACTACCTTACTGGACGTTATTGCCCAGGTTGGAGGCATTTCTTCCGGGGCAAAGTCACACAAAATCAAAATAATACGGGGAGACTATAAAAACCCGAGTATCAAGAGAGTTGATTTATCAACCATGGCTGGCCTGGAGGATGCAGCATTTGTTGTACAGCCGAATGACTTGATTCTCTTTGAACCAAGAACCCCGTTTGCACCGGCTATTTTAAGGGATATTACTCCATTCTTAACCCTACTGACAACCGCAATTTCACTATACACGCTGGCTGTAGCAATTCAAAATCAAAACAACTAATTTTGAGAGGCAACTCATCCATATTAGGGACTATTCAGGGTTTGATGGGTGATGACTTCAACCTGGGTCTGTTTGTCTCTATCATTAGAAGAAGCCTGATTTGGATTATACTCCTTTTAGTTTTAGCCTGTGGGTTTGCTTTGTTGTATCTGCGATATTCTCAGCCAATTTACCAAACCTCGGTAGAGTTGGTAGGCAAAAAAGAACAGACAGAAAGAGTACTTCTTGGAGTTGTAGATCCCTTAAGATCAAAGGGAAACGTTCTGCAAAGAGATATAAAAATAATAAAGTCTGCCCCTTTTATAGCTTTGGCTATTTCAAAGTTAAAGTTGGGTGTTTCTTATTATAAGGAAGGACGAACAAGGTTTTTTTCGTCGGAGGTTTATAAGTCTTCACCCTTTATAGTAGAGGTAGAGAAGATTAAAAATCCTCAAGTTCTTGGAAAAGAAATCTACTTTAAGTATGTAGATGAAGCACAGTTTAGAATTTACTATAGAAATGGTGGTGAAAAGATAGAAGGAGAATTCTTGTATGGTTCCTTGATTGAGACGGAGGATTTTATTATAACTATTAATGAGTCCCAGGGCCACCCCTTTGAAGAAGATTACCAAGGCGCATATTTTTTTACTATAAATGATCCGAATGAATATGCAATGGTAATTAGTAAAAAAATTCAGGTCACTGCCCTTGATCAGACTATTCGCTCTTTTGAAATAAAATATCAGGATCAGAACCGAAAAAAAGTTCAGGATATAGTTAGCGCTATTTCCCAGTATTTCATGGAATATGACAGACTTCGGGAATCCGAACGAACTCAATCTATTCTGGCTTATCTGGACAACAAGTTGATAGAGCTTGAAGATTCCATGATTGTCATTCAGGATACTTTAAAGCGTTTTAGGTTGAAAAACAACTATTTGAACCCTACAGAAGAAATCAACAGAATGTTGACTAAAATGGGAGCAATTGATAATGAGAAAGCTACGGTATTATCTGAAAAGAAAGTGATTCAGTGGTTTTATGATTATCTGGATGACATAAAAAATATGCGGGAAATCTCATTTGGTTTGGTTTCTCAAAACTTTGGAGAACTTGGCTCAAATTTATCAAAATACAGGGCTCTGGAGTTTGAAAAGCAGGAACTGCTGTTACGAGTTACTCCGGGCCACCCCGAGATTAAGTACCTTGAGCAGCAGATAGAAAGTATTAAAAATGACCTTAGCAATGATATTGAAAATGTCATTCGCCGGCTGGACTTCAGTTTAAGTAACCTTTCTGCTCAGGAAGCGGTAATCCTGGCTTCTTTATTTGAGCTTCCGGAGAAAGAGAATGAATATCAAAAAATTAAACAAAAACTCGACAAACTTGAAGGGTATGTTAATCGCTTACTCGACTTAAAAGCTGAACACTCTGTTGCCAAAGCGGGTTCTGAAATCTATAACTATGAATACCTGAAAACTGCTGAGCTTCCAACAGTTCCTATAGCCCCAAGGAGAAATTTCATTTGGTTTATCTCCATTTTAGTCGCTATTCTACTGTCTATCATAATTTTAGTGGTCCGATACATCCTCCATAACACCATTATCTCTATTGATGACATTGCTTCAAAAACCAAGGCCTCAATTCTTGGTATGGTACCTACTGTTTATACTAACCTTCCTTCAACAGGTATTGTAGTAAGTCACAACCCCAAGTCGATAGTATCTGAAGCGCTGCGCACTCTTAGATCGAATATGCAGTTTATGGGTTCTTTTGACGGACCCAGAACGATAGCCATGACATCGACTATTTCAGGCGAGGGGAAAACTTTTATTGCCATTAACCTGGGTTCAATTCTAAGCTTTCTGGACAAGAAAGTAGTGGTTTTGGATTTGGATATGCGTCGCCCCAGAATGAGTAAAATCTTTGATGTGGAAAATGACCGGGGCATGAGCACCATATTGATTGGTAAGGACAATGTGTCGGACTGCATACACAAAACGGAATTAGACAATCTTGACTTCATTACCTCGGGACCTATTCCTCCCAATCCTGCCGAACTTATACTGTCCCAGAAACTGGAAGAAACCGTGCAGGAACTCAAAAAGAAATATGACTTTATCATCTTCGATACACCACCACTTGGGCTCGTGACGGATGGGTTGGATATTGTTAAAAAAGTGGACTTTCCGATTTACATTTTCAGGGCAGATTATTCAAGTAAATCTTTTATTGATAACCTTGACCGCCTGGTTGATGAGAATGGCGTAAAGAAACTTTCCGTAGTTTTGAACGATGTAGGAAGAGGGGTTTCAGGTTACTACTATGGATATGGTGGATATGGTTACGCTTATGGATATGGTTATGGGTTTGGCTACTATTCGGATGAGACAAAGCCACAGAAAACACTGCTGAAAAGAATTTTTTCGCGCAAAAAGTAAAGAGCAACGTTGAGTCATATAGAGATTATGCAATTGTTCTATGGTCTTTTCTTTGGAATAGCCATATCCTTCTCCATCCTCATCAATTTTTTAATACTAAGGTTTTCCAGGAACCTGGGGATGAGAAATCGTGACCAGAACGAACCGGGAATCATTCGTTGGGGCTCTACCTCTAAACCGGCTTTAGGAGGGTTTTCTTTCTACATTGTTTTTTTGATCTCAATTTCTGTATTAGGCATTATCCCAACCGAGGGGAGTGAGTATTTTAATAAGCAGTTGATTGGATTACTAGCCGCCTCAAGTTTAGGTTTCCTCATAGGCTTGGCTGATGACGCTTACAATACCAATCCTTTGGTAAAGTTTATCGGCCAGTTCACAAGCGCTAATTTGTTAATTACCACAGGCTATGAGATTCAGCTGACCGATTTTCATGAGATAAATTATGTATTCACAGTGCTCTGGATCATCGGCCTAATGAACTCTATCAACATGTTGGACAATATGGATGCCATAACCTCTACAGTTTCGCTGGCTATTCTTACGGGAGCTATGGCCGTTATCCTGATGCGGGGCGATATTGATAATATTTACTTGATTGTTATTCTCGGTGTGGCCGGAGCATTAATCGGGTTTTTGTTCTTTAACTGGAACCCTTCACGCATGTACATGGGTGATACCGGTAGCCAGTTCTTGGGAGTATTCCTGGCGGGTATTAGCATTTTGTTTTTCTGGAATATTAGACGCGACCCGGCCGGGGGAATGATACAGATTAAACAGTTCCTCATTCCGATGATGTTGTTTATTGTGCCACTGATTGATACAACTACAGTTGTTATTCGAAGGCTGATGAGGCGACAATCGCCATTTGTGGGAGGAAAAGACCACATTACGCATCAACTGGCTTATCTTGGATTACCCGATCAGGGTGTTGCCATTACATTAGGTCTTATATCTTTTGCTTCGGTTGGTATTACTGTATGGATTTACAAGAATTTTGATAACTGGCCTTTTAGTGGAAGTTTACTGGTTATAGGTTATTTCCTGGCAGTATTTGTACTGTTCCAAATTTTGTATAACGTTGCTCAGCGTAAGGTTCGGCGCTCGGCTTAATTACTCTAGTCTATTGTGGCCATGCACTTCAGTTCTATGGCTATTGGAGTAGGCAGGCTTTTAATTTCCACCGTGGTTCTACAGGGTTGAACGTCTTTGAAGTATTCAGCATATACCTTGTTGTAAGTGCTGAAGTCATCTTTCATATTCGTGAGAAATACGGTTACATCTACCAAATTCTCCCATTTTGAACCGCTTTCTTCCAACACGATTTTTATGTTTTTGAAGACAGAACGACACTCAGCTTCGATGTCATACTTTACAATGTTTCCATCGGCATCTAATTCTAATCCGGGAATATTACCGGTATGAGGTTCACGCGGTCCGATACCGGAAAGGAACAATAAATTACCAACCCTTTTGGAATGAGGATATAGCCCAACTGGTTTGGGTGCTTTATCAGTAAATGTGCTATTATCTGTAGCCATAGTTAAGACTTTATACAAACGTTTTTAGGTTCGGTAAAAAAGCGAAGTGCTTCCCAACCGCCTTCCCGGCCTATCCCGGAATGCTTCACACCTCCGAAAGGTGTTCTCAGGTCGCGCAGCAACCAACAGTTCACCCACACAATACCTGCTTCAATACTTTCAGCAACCCGGTGTGCTCTTTTTAAGTTGCTGGTCCAGACAGTACAGGAAAGGCCATACTCGGTGGAATTAGCAATACTTAATGCTTCCTCTTCAGTGGAAAAAGGGATCAAGCTAACCACCGGGCCAAAAATTTCTTCCTGATTGATGATGCAGTTTTCATCAAGACCCTCAATTACGGTAGGTGCAAAAAAGTACCCATCAGCACAACGTCCTTCCAATTGGATGCGCTCGCCTCCGGCTAAAATGGTACCGCCCTCTTCCTGTGCCTTTTGAATATAACTCAGCACTTTCTGCATATGGCTTTCGGAAACCACAGCACCAAATTTAGTTGATATTTCACCGGGGTCTCCTGCCTTCAGCATTTTCACTCTTTCCAGGAATGCCTCTTTAAATTTGTCGTATATAGACGCTTGTACCAGAATCCTGGAACCACACAAACATATCTGTCCCTGGTTGGCAAAGGATGAACGTACAGAGGTTTTTACAGCTTCCTCAAAATTGCAGTCATCAAAGATGATATTCGGATTCTTCCCGCCCAGTTCCAGCGATAATTTCTTGAACATGGGTGCTGCGGTCCGGGCAATATGCTCACCTGTTTTGGTGCCGCCTGTAAATGATATGGCCTTAATCTCCGGGTGTTCAACAATGGCCTGTCCAACTTTGGGTCCTAATCCATGAACAATATTTAATACGCCTTTGGGTAAACCAGCTTCTATGCAAATTTTTGATAACAGGTAAGCTGTTAACGGAGTGATTTCCGAGGGTTTTGCGACCACACAATTGCCGGCAGCCAAAGCCGGGCAAATTTTCCAGGTAAATAAATACAAAGGTAAATTCCATGGGCTGATACAACCTACAACACCAATAGGTTTCCGAAGCGTATAGTTAATGGCCTGCCCCTCCATATAATGAGACTCGGAAGCAAAGTGTATAATACCTGTAGCAAAAAATCGAAAATTGGCACTGGCTCGGGGAATATCCACCGATTTAGCCAGAGATACCGGCTTCCCATTATCCATGCTTTCCGCTGCGGCCAGAGCTTCAAGGTTTTGTTCTATCAACTCGGCAATCCGCATCATAATTCGGGAGCGTGTTTCCGCCCCGCAGGTGGACCATTCCGGGAAAG